>LFJI01000121.1 GCA_001235855.1 Candidatus Burkholderia brachyanthoides | reverse complement strand
ACCATTCGTCCGAAGTGTTACCCCTGTCCTGGAACAGGTGTTACCCATCTCTCCGATCTATACAGGCAGGATATCAGGTCAGCGTGACGGAACTCCTCGGCTGGGAACACTCGATGAAGAACGAGCCTCATCATCGCCCAGTTCAAGGACTTGCCGCGCGGACGGCCCGCGCAGCGTTTGTTGGATGTGCTGGAAACGCTTGGGCTGGACGAACTGCGCGAGCGCTTTTTCACGCACTGGTCAGTGTTTGTTCATCCACGTGTCGAAGCCGTCGCGGCCCAGGCGCTCCAGCGTTTCGATATTGCGTTCGTAGATGTCGGCGGCATCGGGAAACGCGGCCACCGCGCGGTCGATGCTCGCCTCGCGCAGCAGATGGAAGATCGGATACGGCGCGCGGTTCGTGAAATTGCCGATATCGTCCGGCTCCGTGCCCTCGAACCTATAGTCCGGATGGAAGCTCGCGATCTGCAATTCGCTCGCAAGCTTGATCTGATTCAGTAAGCGCTCGGCCAAGAACAATGCGTCGTTGTACTCGGCGAAGTCAGCGAACGCGTTTGGCGTGATGTACAGCGTGGTGTTGATGTTTTGCGGATCGGTGTCGCGCAGCAGACGCAGTTCGTCGGTCAGTTCCACGACGATGTCTTCAATGCTGCGCGCTTCGCTCACCACATAACGGATCTGCCCCTTCACATGCACGCTTTTGGCGAACGGGCACAGATTCAGCCCGATCACCGCGCGCGTGAGCCAGTGTTCGGTGGCCGCGATCACATCATCGCGGGTACTGCGGTCATTCATGAGTTTTCCTGAGTGTGTGTCGATGCGCAGGCCGCGTCGATCAGCGCGCGCGGATTCGCCGCGCCCGCCGCCGTGCCGATTTCGGTGAGGCGCGTGAACATATAGGTCTTGTTGCGCGTCGCCGCCTGCCGCGCCGGATGCGCCGGATGCGCCGGATGCGCCGGATGCGCCGGATGCGCCGGATGCGCCGGATGCGCCGGATGCGCCGGATGCGCCGGATGCGCCGGATGCGCCGGATGCGCCGGATGCGCCGGATGCGCCGGATGCGCCGGATGCGCCGGATCGCCGAATTCGCATGACACATTCAGAAACAGGCGTCCGCGCCACCACCAGATCGTCGAACGCCTGAATGGAGTTGCGCGCGCGGATCGTCCGGGTGTTTCGCGACGCTCGTCTCGAAACGCTTCTGCATGCGGTCGAGGTATGCGGCGACGAAATTCTTTAGACGCGAACTGCCGGTAGAGGCTCATCTTGTTGACGCCCGCGCGCTCGACGACCGCTTCGACGCCGATGGCGTGAATACCGTCGCGATAGAACAACTCCTGCGCGGCGTCGAGCAACTGCGCCTGCGCGGCCGCACCGTCGGTGCGGACACTGTGTCGGGCAGGGGCGTTCGGCTGATCGGCAGTTGATCGTGTCACAGTGAGACCCTCGAAATTGTGCGGCATGCTTGACATGTTAACGTTGCCGAGCGGTCACTAAGCTCGCAACTCTGCTTGTTACCGATCGGTAACGAAACACACGGGCGAACGGGAAAATCATGCGAACGGAGCGGCGATGAATTGGGTGGCGAGGCGGCTGGACGGCCGTATGCATTACGGATGGGTCACGGTGGGCGTTGTGTTTCTCGTGCTGCTGGCGGCGGCCGGCACGCGTGCCACGCCGAGCGTGATGATGTTGCCGCTCGAGCATCAGTTCGGCTGGAGCCGCGGCACGATTTCGCTCGCCATCTCGATCAATCTCGTGCTTTACGGGCTGGCTGGCCCGTTCGCGGCCGCAGCGATGCAGCGCTGCGGTGTGCGTCCGATCGTGCTCGCCGCCATCGCGACGCTGGCGGCGGGCGTCGCGATGGCGGCGATGATGACGCGGCCCTGGCAGATGGTGCTCGTCTGAGGCGTGATGGTCGGCAAGCGCGACCGGCGTCGCTGCGTTCACGCTGTCGGCGACGGTGGTGAATCGGTAGGTTACGTATCGCGGCCTCGCGATAGGCATTCTCACCGCCAGCTCGGCCACCGGGCAGCTCGTGTTTCTGCCGTTCCTCGCTTCGATTTCGGAGCATCACGGCTGGCGGCCGGTGGTGGTCGCGGGCGCGGCCGTGATCGTGTTGCCGCTGGTCGCGTGGCTGCTGCCGGAGCGTCCCTCCCGCTGCCGTCGGCTTGCGTCCGGTCGGAGCAAGACGCGCGATTTCTGGCTGCTGTTCTTCAGCTTCTTCGTGTGCGGCACGAGCACCAACGGTTATGTCGGCACGCATCTGATCGCGATGTGCTCGGACTACGGCATGACGCAAGTGCAGGGCGCGACGCTGCTCGCCACCATGGGCTGGGCATTTTCGATCTGTTCGGCACGACGCTCTCGGGCTGGCTGTCGGATCGCTTCAACGCGCGCTTTTTGCTGCTCTGGTACTATATAAGTTGCGCGGGCTGTCGCTGAGGCTGTCGTGCCGTACGCGTTTGGCATTAATTTTCTTCGGGTTGCCGCTGTTCGTGTTCTACGGGCTGGACTGGATCGCCCCACCGTGCCGCCGACCGTGGGCCTAGCGACCGACGTGTACGGCCGTGTACGGCCGCGAATCCGCGCCGATCGTGTTCGGCTAGGTGGGGTGGTGGGGCACCAACTGGGCGCGGCGCTCGGTGGCGGCATGCTGTGCTCGGCCTCGGCAGTTACATCGTCGCGACGATGATTTCCGGCGGACTGTGCCTTGTCGCGGCGGTGACGGTGCTGCGCATCAACCGCGAGCGCCGTTCGATGTGCCTCGCCGCGACCTGAAGCCAGGCTGAAGTATCAGCGAGCGCGCTCGTCTGCGGGCGCTCGCATCCTTGTTTATCCTTGTCAGATCGAATGGCGCGCGTGCTTGTCGATGCGTGCCGTTTAGTATCGCAGTGCCTCCCAGACACACCGACAAGGACTCACGCCATGACAGCGAAACCCGTTCCCACCGACGTCGATATCCACGAACTGTTTTCCGGGCGCTGGAGCCCGCGCGCGTTCTCGAATCAGCCGGTCGATCGCGCGCATTTGCACACCGTACTGGAAGCGGCGCGTTGGGCGCCGTCGTCGAACAATTTGCAACCGTGGCGGTTCGTCGTGTTCGACCGCACGCGCAACGAAGCCGCATTCCAGCGCGCGTTCGACACGCTGATGCCGACCAACCAGAAGTGGAACGCGAACGTGCCGGTGCTAATCTGCGTGGCGGCGGCGACGCTCACGCCGAAGGGCGAGCCCGGCAAGACCGCGAGCTACGACACCGGCGCGGCCGCGATGGCGCTCGTGCTGCAAGCGCATGCGCTCGGTTTGGCAACGCATCAGATGGGCGGATTCGACTGCGACGCCTTCCGCCGCGCGTTTTCGATTCCCGAGGAGATGCAGCTTATCGCGATGATCGCCATCGGCCATTTCGGCGATGCGAGCGCGCTCGACGAAGCGCTGCGCGAACGCGAAACCGCGCCGCGCACGCGCAAGCCGCTCGGCGAAACGGCCTTCGAAGGCGCGTGGAACAAGGCCTTCGGCTGATCGATTGATCGGCTGATCGGCTCACTCGCGTCAGTGCTCATCCGCAGCCGACAGCGGCCGGGCCACGTCCTCCAGCGACTTGCGTTCCCGCCGCGATGCGATCCCCCAGATGCCGGCGACGACCGCAGCCGCGAGCATCAGCCCTGAGCCGATCAGATAGCCGATGAACACTGCGCCGCGCTCGTTCGTGTCGATCAACTAGCCGAACAGCGTAGGGTAGGGTAGGCCCGATGATGCCGCGCTGTGCCGAACGCGTAGAACACGGCGATGGCGAGGGTGCGGATTTCGAGTGGAAAAGTCTCGCTGACGGTCAGATACGCCGAACTCGCCGCCGACGCGAAGAAGAAAATCACCATCCACGCGATGGTCTGCGTCGTCACGGTGAGCATGCCTTCCATGAACATCCAGCCGCTGATCGTCAGCAGCACACTCGAGATCGCGTAGGTGAACGCGATCATGCGGCGTCGGCCGATCACGTTGAACAGATTGCCGAGCAGCACCGGACCGAGGAAATTGCCCGCCGCGAACGGCAGCACATACCAGCCGATGTGATCGCCCGGCACCTTGTAGAAGTCCATCAGCACGAGCGCGTAGGTAAAGAAAATCGCGTTGTAGAAGAATGCCTGCGCGGTCATCAGCATCAGCCCGACAAGCGAGCGCCGCCTGTGCGTGTTGAACAGCGAATGGAACACTTCGCCGAGCGGCGTGCTTTCGCACGCCTTCAGACGCAGCGGCTTGACCGGCGTATCCGGAATTTTGACGCCATGCTCGCGGAAATCGCTTCGATGTCCTCGACGATCTGCCGTGCCTCATCCACCTGATTGTGCGTGATGAGCCAGCGCGGGCTTTCCGGCACCCACATGCGCATGAAGAGGATCGTGAGGCCGAGCGCCGCGCCGATCAGAAAGCACGCGCGCCAGCCCCAGTCGGGCGGCAGCATGCCGGGGTCGAGCAGCACCAGCGATCTCGCCGCGCCGACCCAGAAGGTGCCGTTGATTGCAAGATCAGTCCAGCCGCACAGCCGCGCGGGCGTGAATTACTGAATCGTCGAATTGATCGCCGTATATTTCCCCGCCGATACCCGCGCCGGTCAGAAAGCGGAACAGCACGAAGGACGCGAGATTCCACGAAAACGCGGTGGCGGCGGTCGCGGCAACATAGAGAAACAGCGTGATGAAGAACAGCTTGAGCCGCCCGAGCCGGTCCGTGAGCCAGCCGAAGCCGAGCGCGCCGAGCACCGCGCCCGCGATATACGTGCTCCCGGCGATCCTGACATCCGCGTTGGAAAACTGAAGTGCCGGGCTTGCCTTCAGTGCGCTCGCCACCGCGCCAGCGAGCGTCACTTCCAGCCCCTCGAGCAGCCAGGTGATGCCGAGCGCAAACACGATCAGCGTGTGAAAGCGGTCCCACGGCAGCCGGTCGAGCCGCCCCGGAAGATCGGTTTCGATGACATCCTGCTGTGCGCCGTCATGGTTGGACTGATTTTCTTGCGGCGTGGTGGTTTCGCTCATGGGTGTAGGCGCGCATCCTGCTGCAATGGCGCACGTTGTGTCTCCAAAGAATGCCGCCGGGGCAGCAAGTACCATTCCGCTTTCGTCGAACGAAGGCCGGACCAGCCCCGGTGGTTGAAAATTATTCCGGTCGCGGTTGATGTACTACGGGGTACGTGATAAAAACGCGATCCGCTTTCGAATGCGACGTGCTTGTCCGGCGCCGCCTGACGCCATGACTTACTGTGCGATCGATTTCGGCACGTCTAATTCCGCCGTCGCCTTGCCCGATGGCTTGAAGATCCGGCTCGCGCCTGTCAAAGGCGACGCCGTTACGCTACCCACCGCCGTCTTTTTCAACACCAACGAGGACAACCAGCCCTACGGCCGCGCGGCGCTGGAGGCGTATATCGACGGTTTCGACGGCCGTCTGATGCGCTCGATGAAAAGCATCCTCGGCTCGCCGCTTGCCGATCAGAGCACCGACCTCGGCGACTGCTCCGCGATCAAATACACCGACGTCATCACACTGTTTCTGCAGCATCTGAAGCAAAAGGCGCAGGCGCTTGCCCCCGAACCGCTGACGCGCGCGGTGCTGGGCCGCCCGGGTTTTTTTTTCGTCGATGACGATCCCAAGGCCGATCATCTCGCGCAGAAACAGCTCGAAGCATGCGCGCACGCGGTCGGGCTGCGCGAGATCCTATTTCCAGTACGAGCCGATCGCCGCCGCATTCGACTACGAAAAGAGTCTCACCGAGGAGGGTCTGGTGCTTATCGTGGATATCGACGGCGGCACATCGGACTTTTCGCTGGTGCGCGTGGGGCCGGAACGCGCGCGTCATCTGGAGCGCAAGGGCGACGTGCTGGCGCACCACGGCGTGCACGTCGCCGGGACGGACTTTGATCGCCGCGTCGAACTGATGACGATCCTGCACGAACTCGGTTATCAGACGCTCGATCCGCAAGGCCGTGAAGTGCCGAACCGCGTGTATTTCGATCTTGCGACCTGGCATCTGATAAACATGGTCTATACGCCCAAACGCGTCAGCGAATTGCAGTTAATGCGCCACCTCTATCCAGACACGCACTTCCACGACCGCCTGATGCGTGTCGTCGATCGCCGGCTCGGGCACGCGCTCACGGCGCACGCGGAGGAAGCGAAGATCGATGTATCGGCGGGAGACGAGACCGAAATCGACATGGAAGAGATCGAAGAGGCGCTGCGCGTGCACTTCGACGAAGACAAGCTCATCGACGCCGGCCGTGACGAGACGCGGCGGATCGTGGAATCGGCGAAAGAGACGGTGAAACTTGCGGGCGTCTCGGAAAAGGACGTGGGCGCGGTTTATTTCACCGGCGGCACGGGGGCAGGGCATCGCTTCCTTTCTGATGCGCTCTCCGGGGCGTTTCCCGGCGCGCGGGCGGTATTCGGCGATCGGCTGGCCAGCGTCGCGACCGGCTTGGGCATTTATGCGCAGCGCGTATTCGCATAATCAGGCAATCCGCATTTCGCGCTGAAAATAAAAAATGGCCGATGTCAAGCGTCCGGACAAAGCAAGGATCCGCCTAAAACGCCCTATATGACAAGGAGATAAGCCAACTCTAGCCAGGTGCAGGTGCCGGATAGCGAGCCTGGCCGCAGTGAGTGTCATCGCGGTCTATCGAACAAACAAAGTGGATGGAGCCCCGACAACTGAGTTGCCAATCGGTACGTCCACCATCAATCCCACGATCGGGAATAGGGGTGGTCCCGAAACAGATCGGGCAACCCGGAAACCTGTTTGGACCGGAACACCTCTTCCGGGTCCATTCCCAATTCCCTTGCAACGTCGGCATCGCTCCAGCCCGCCCGGAGCAGTGCGACGACGATATCTGTCATGGGGGCGACACCATGAATGCCACGGGCACGGTTGTGCCGGATGGTTGAAGCGATCCGATCCGTCTGGTCTGCACGTGCAGCCCGGATCGTCACGACCGGCAAAAAGCCATGAAGCCGTCGCTTGATGGTAGCGGATCGACTACCGATCCTGTGTCGATGAAATCCATCGACGATCTCATATCGGTGACCGTCGATCTGATGCACGACGATTGGTTGTGTGAACCTATCGGCCTCGACGGACCGGGCCAGCAGCTTCATCTCCGGCGGAGCAACCGTGTTGGGGTTCTACTCATTGCCTTGCACCTCATCACCCGGCACCAATTGAACGCAATCCGTGGGCTCGTCCGCAAACGGGCTATGCTCATGCAATCGTTGACGGATCCCGTTGATCACCTCCACACGCCGGGCGAGCGGTAGATGGCCCAGCCGCTGGAACAGTGCCTCGGCCTCCCGGATCAGTTGCATCGCTTCTAGCATGGACATTCCTCATCAAAGTCATCCAATTCCCCCTCTCGCCCTGCGCGACGAAACCGTGTGGCTCAAGAAAGGGGATACACGCTTTCGGCACACGGGTGAGCAACGCCACGCCATGCTCGTCCGTATAGGTCAGCACCGCGTCACGCAGCGCTCCGAAGATGCCGGCGCCCCGCGCTTCAGGGCGTATGTAGCCCTGACGGAGATGAAACCGGTCGCCAAGCTCCTCCACGCTAATGAAGCCAAGGATCCGTGACGCTTCCGCGGTTTGCGTGACAAACTAGCGATAGCGCGGCCCGTCGTCGAGAGGATAGCCGCCACACTCCCGACGGACCGAGCGGCTGGCGAAGAATCGTCCCATGTGCGCGAAGAATTTTGCTTCATCGTCGATGGAGCGCCATTGCGAAAAGCGGCAATCTTCCAGCCGGATCATGGACCCGTCTCTTCAGGTGCACCCCATGCTTCCATGTTCTGTCTGGCGAAACCAAAGGACAGGAAGCGCGCCATATCCTGTTTTAGAAGCGACAAGGCGACACGGCGCCAGGATGGTTGCGCCCGTCGATTTTCCAGCGTGGGCGTGCCGGCGTCGGACGCATTGACATTGACTCAGGTTATTTGTTACCGAGCTAGGCTCGTTGCCTCAAGTATTTTGCTACCTGTCAGATAGCTGGGAGCTAACGTCAAGAGTGATGTATGAGCCGCATCGTGACGGTTGAATTCAAGTGGCGAGTTTCTGCTGAACCGC
>LFJI01000120.1 GCA_001235855.1 Candidatus Burkholderia brachyanthoides | reverse complement strand
AACAGATGTCCATATTGCTGTGCTACCTCAAATGTTTTGTGACACAGTAGTACTATCGCGCCGCTGCCGGCGATGCCGAGCGTGTCGATCCTGAAGTCTTGCGTACTCATGGTGCGGTCCGACTCCTTATCGCTTGATCATTGAGCGTCGATTCAATTGCGCGCCGACGAGCGCCTGTAACGCTTCAGAGCCTGGCGAGCCGCTCCAGCGCGAGCGCCAGCGTCTCTTCCTTCTTCGCGAAGCAGAAAAGCACGACGCCCGATTCATGGCTCTCGTGATAAAACGCCGACACCGGAATCGCCGCGACGCCGATCTCGGTCGTCAGCCACTTCGAGAACTCGGCTTCAGGCATGGCGCTGATCTTCGAGTAATCGACGCACTGGAAATACGTGCCGTCGCAAGGCAGCAGCGAGAAGCGCGTGTTCGCGAGCCCCGCGCGGAAGAAGTCGCGCTTCTTCTGATAGAACGCGGGCAACTCGAGATACGGCTGCGGATCGTCGAGATAGTGCGCGAGGCCGATCTGCATCGGCGTGTTGACGTTGAACACGTTGAACTGATGCACCTTGCGGAACTCGGCGGTGAGCGCGGCGGGCGCGGCCACGCAGCCGATCTTCCAGCCGGTCACATGAAACGTCTTGCCGAAGCTCGACACCACGAAGGAAGCTGCGCTGGACCAGTTCCGGATAGCGCGACACGCTCTCGTGCGGCGCGCCGTCGTAGACCATGTGCTAGTAGACTTCGTCGGAGAGGATCAGCACGTTCGTTGGTGCCGCGCACGATTTCCGCGAGCTTGTGCATGTCCTCGGCGCGCCACACGCGGGGCCGGTCGTCGGATTGTGCGGCGTGTTGATCATCAGGAGCGGGGTCTTCAGCGTGATTGCGGCAGCGATCTTGTCGAAGGGCAGCGCGTAGTCGGGCGCTTCCAGCGGCACGAACACCGGTTTGCCGCCAGCCATTTCGATGGCTGGCAGGTAGCTGTCGTAGGTCGGCTCGATCACGATGACTTCATCGCCCGGATGCACGCAGCACAGGACGGCCGTGAGCAGCGCCTGCGTCGCGCCGGCGGTGACGGTGATCTCGCGATCGGGGTCATACGCGCGGCCGTAGATCGCGTCGATCTTGCGCGCGATCGCCTGACGCAGCGGCGCGGCGTCGGCCATCGGCGGATACTGGTTGTGACCTTCGCGCATCGCGTCGGCGACGGCATCGACGATTCGCTTGTCGCAATCGAAATCGGGAAAACCCTGACCGAGATTCAACGCGCCTTTTTGCGTCGCGAGCGCGCTCATCACGGTGAAAATCGTAGTGCCTACATTCGGCAGACGCGACGGGAAGGACAGTTCGGGTGGCGTTTGAGGCAGGTCCGTGCGAAGCGTTCATGGTGATGGTGTCGTTGTTCCTGCAGTGTATTTTAAGAGTCCCGGGCGGCCTGCGCAGGCACGCTCAGATGCGGCTCCACGGCGAGCACGAATGGCCTAGGCTCGGCGATGCGGAAAGCGAAATCGCGCGCGATGCGTTTCGCGAGCTTCAGCACCGCGCGATCCTTCGACACGAGCCACGCCGCGTGCGCCGCATGCGCGAGTTCGAGGAACTTCTGATCGTCGCGGTCCTTGCATTTGGGCAACGGGGGCGCGGGTTCTGGCGTATCCGGCGTGACAAAAGTGGACAGTCGCGCGACGGTTGCCAGCGCCGCCGTCTTGTTGACCGCAAAGCGCACGAGCTGCGGATAGTCGAGCACGCGCGTCAATTCGCCGAGGCAGCGCCTGTCGATCAGCGCCTCGAGCGTGCGCGCCTCGGGCGCGGCGAGGATGGGTCGCGTGGTGGGATCGTCGAACACGAGGATGTCGATCCACACGTTGGAATCGAGCACGACGCGCAGCGGCGAATGCGGCGAAGAAGAAAACGGCGGCTCGGCGAGCGGCGCGGCGGAATAGTCCATTCGATACAATCGGGGACTTATGCCAAATGATTGCCGGCGGCAACCCAGCGAGCCTCCATGATAATCGTTCTTTCGCCCGCGAAATCCCTCGACTACGAGACGCCTCCTCATATCAAGAAGCACACGCTGCCCGAATTCGTCGATGACGCCACCGAACTGATCGGCGGTTTACGCGCACTGTCGCCGCAGCAGATCGGCGGCATGATGGGCATTTCAGATCAGCTCGCGACGCTCAATTTCCAGCGCTACGCCGAATGGTCGAAGACCTTCGACGTGCACAATTCGAAGCAGGCGGTGCTCGCCTTCAACGGCGACGTGTACGAGGGTTTCGCGGCGAAAACGCTGTCATCCGCCGATCTCCTGCAGGCATATCGGCTAGAAATGGGCACCCGGTTTCCGAATGCGCGCGGCAAGGACCTGTACGCGTTCTGGGGCGAGCGCATCACGGCGGCGCTCAACGAGCAGATGAAGAAACAGCGCGGCGCGCGCGTGCTGGTGAATTGCGTGTCGGAGGAATACTTCAAGTCCGTGAAGCCCAGGCTGCTCACGGCGCCGGTGATCTCGCCGGTGTTCGAGGACTGGAAGGGCGGGCATTACAAGATCATCAGCTTCCATGCAAAACGCGCACGCGGCATGATGGCGCGCTTTGCGGTGCAGAACCGCATCGAAGAGCTGGAAGGGCTCAAGGCTTTCGATAGCGAGGGCTACACGTTCGACGCGAAGGCATCGAACGATACGACGTATGTGTTTCACCGCCGCATCGCCGACTGAGGCGCGTGGCGCGAAGCACCGAAGCAGACAAGGAAACGACGATGAGCATCTCCATCTCCAGCAACTTCGACGCGGGCGCGATCGAAGTCGTGAACGCCGACAATCCCGAGGACATTCGCCTGCGCGTGCGCTGCGACACTCACTCGGAATGCGCGCAGTGGGTTTTACTTCCGCGTCTCGGACGCGCGCGGGCAACGCCTTGTGATGAGCTTCGAGAACGCCGCGCAGTGCGCGTTTCCGGAAGGCTGGCGCGACTATGAAGCGGTCGCGAACTATGACCGTGTGAACTGGTTCCGTGTCTCGACCGAGTACGACGGCAAGACGCTGAAGATCGATCACACGCCGGACTTCGACCGTATCTACTACGCATACTTCAAGCCGTACAGCGAGGAGCGTCACTCGGAATTTCTCGGCGCAGTCCAGCAGTTCCCGCTCGTTCCCGCTCGCGACGCTCACCGAACTCGGCCAGAGACGTTGCAGGGCCGGCCCATGTCGCTGCTCACGCTCGGCCTGCCGTACTTCGCCGACGAGACACCCAAGAAGAACATCTGGATCATCCATCGCGCGGCAGCATCCGGGCGAGACCATGGCGGAATGGTTCGTCGAAGGGCTCGTCAAGCTCATCGCTGGTTTCGGCGACTGGGCGGGCGATCCGGCCGCGCGCGCGGCGCTGGAACACGCGGTGTTCCATATCGTGCCATCGTGCCGAACATGAATCCGGACGGCAGCGTGCGCACCAATGCGGCCGGCGCGAATCTGAATCGCGAATGGATGGACCCGAGCGTCGAGCGCAGCCCCGAAGTCCTGCTCGTGCGCGACGCGATCCGCGAGACCGACTGCGACATGTTCTTCGACATCCACGGTGACGAAGCCATTCCGTATGTGTTCGTCGCGGGCTCGGAAATGCTGTCGGGCTTCACCGCGCAACAGGCGAAAGAGCAGAAGCAGTTCGTCGACTTCTTCAAGCAGGCAAGCCCGGACTTTCAGGATGTCTACGGGTACAAGTCGAGCAAGTATCAGATGGACGCCCTCAAACTGGCGTCGAAGTACATCGGTAACGAGTACAAGTGTCTGCCGCTGACGCTGGAGATGCCGTTCAAGGACAACGCCAACCTGCCGGATGAAGGCGTGGGCTGGAACGGCGCGCACAGTGCGGCGCTCGGCGCGGCGATGCAGGCGATCCTCTGGCAGGTGCAATCGTTTTCGTCGTGATGCCTGCGTGACGGCGTGTGTCGAGCCGTCGCCGGGCGATTTGCAATACAAAACAAAAAGGGCGTGACCGTTTCGATGGTCACGCCTTTCGTTTTTTGCGCGGTGTGTTGATTGCCGACTCGTCTTGCGCTTAGTGTTTCTTCTTCGTGGTCGACTTTTTCGCGGTGTTTTTCGCCGTGCCCTTGCTTGGCCTTGCCGGACGACGATTTCGTTTTCGCGCCGTGCTTCGATTTCGCGCTGCGTGTCGAGTGCGACTGTGCGCGCAACGGTGGCACCGGATCGTTCCAGCCGAACGCGAGCATCTGACTGCCGACGTAGCCGCAACGGAACTTGAGCGTCGTGGGATCGCCTTCGCCGCTCTTCGGCACGCCCTGGCCTTCGATGGTGACGACGTTATCCACCTTGATTTTCTGCTTCTTGTCGTCGAACGAATCGTTCCACGGCTCGATGGTGAAGTGCGAGGGATCGAAGGACGAAGGCGGAAAGTCCACGTGATCGAAGGCCGTCGACGTGCTGGCAACGAAGCTGCCGTGAGCCGCGCAATCCGCGGCGAGCGGATTGGCGTTGAGATCGGTGACGAAGTGGTGAATCAGTTCGTTGCGCTCATCGAGCGTATCGGCGAAGGCGGACACGGCGCATGCAAGCGACGCGCATACCGCCAACCGGCCGACGAGCCGCAAGAGTCGGCACAGTACGAAGGTACTTTCCATCAAGTTTAACGCAGAGAAGACACAGAAGACACGGCCAAGTAAGATGCGCCGTGTATGGAAGGAGTTCAATCTTATCGTACTTTGCACGTGTTCCGACGGCCTGACACGGCGGTGCGCCAGCGATGTCACGCACCGCTTGCCGCGTAAGTCATGCTCACACGCGCGGACCGCGATCCAGGCGATAGCGGCGCACATCGTACGTCGTGATCCACGCAGGCTTGTACACCGTGATCAGGCTGGTGAGCAGGCCGGTGAAGAGCGCTTCGCCCGCACCGAGCAGCAGGGATACGCGCGTGAACGCCGCAGGCACGACGATGGGTCCGCCGACGAGCGCCATCTCCATCAATATGGTGCCGCCGCACGCGGCCGCTACTGCTGCACCCGAGGTCACAAAGCCGTGAATTGCGATGAAGGTGAACAGATTGCGCGGTAGCCAGGCGTTGGACATGCGCTGAAGCAGCGTGGATACGCCGACCGGCAGCGCGCCAAACAGCATGTAGGTTGTCGCGACCGGCAGCCAGTTCGCATCCAGCACGACTGCGGCGAGGCCGGCCGTCGCGGCAGTACCGAGCAGGGCGAGCCGCCAGTCGAATAGCGTGACCATCAACGTGGCGCCCAGCAGATGGATGACCGGACCGTCGTCGAACCATGCATTGCATGTCCAGAGCACCGTGACAGCGACGATGGTGCCGAACCACACGTGCTGCAGCGTGGCATCCTGCAGTCGGCTGAAAGCGCGTTGTACGAGAACGAGCGCGATCAGACCCACGGCAATGATCCAACTGCCGACGGTAAGCCAAAGTGGTAGCGGTGTGTAGAAGAATCCCATGCCTTGCATATTACTCGTTGTGCGTGAAATGTGTGCGCAATCGACGGACCCGAATCGCGCGTTTGTTGCTAGAAAGACGAGTCCGGTTGCGCGGCTATTAGCAGTGAGCCTGGGTCGTGATCGCTCAGCGACGGGTAATTCCGTGGCCGGTTTGCGTAAAGGAATGACATTGCTTGGCTGCTCGTATTCATCGTTGGCTTGCTCCGCTTCGGTGCCGTTTGGTTCGAGCGTTCCGGATTGCTCCATGCGCTGCCCGATGGTCGGGTTGGCGGACAGAAGCAGGTCGATTCGGCCGGCCGTTTCGGGTGCCGCCGGCGGCACCGTTGCTTCGGGCGACGCGATTGCTCCGGTGGGTTCGATTGTTTCTACCCGGCTCGGCCGCTTCGATCGGCTCGCTTGCTTCGACTGGTTCGGCTTCCTCGGCAGGTATGATCGACTCGACGGGCACGGCCTGTTCCGCGCGAAGAATCTCAAGATGCGAGTTTTGCACGCCGTTGTAAATCGCGACCGCGGCGGCGCGGTTGTGGTCGCGCCCAATTGCTGTGGAGCTGTGGAAAACACCGGCAAGATGGATCTTCATCTTACCCTCGCTGATTTCCAGCATTTTCGCGATCATCTTGTTCGTGTAGCCCATGTGCACGCAGCGCCTGCAAATCCCGGCCGAGTTGTGGATCGATGATGTCCGGCGGGATGTAATGGCCGCCGATCAAGACCATTTCGAGTGCACGAAGCACCAGAACCGGATCGAGCGCGCGCGGAATGACGCCGGTGGCGCCAGCCGCCATCAGCATGAAGACTTGAGGCGCGGCGGGTTGATCGATCATGATCGCGGCCGGAATGCCGGGATATTGACGCGGCAGCGACTGCAGGTCGAGCGGGTGCAAGGCGGGCGCCCAATCGATGACGATCATGCCGGGCCGACTACGCTTTTGCGCAGCATGTGCTTCCTCCCAGTTTCGGACCTCGTGGAACACCGACTGCCGCGCCACGCGGCGCAACAAGGTTTTTTAATCCTGCGCGGCGCTCCGCGTCTGCGCCCATGATATTGATTTTCATTCTCTGACCTCAATTCTGAAGTTCCCGAGAGCATCTCCTCGGACCACTCACCGACACTCATGCCGCCGACAGGGAGATATTGACAAATTATTGGTGTGATTGCGCCCCTCATCCGAATGGCATAGGCGTAAATGAACAAAACCCCGCCTGGAGCGGGGTTCCGGTTGATTGCCGCGGGCGTTTAATTGCTGCGGAATATCAGTGAAAATGGGGTTGTGCCGGCTCAGCGTCTTCCGGCATCTCCGCATGCACGATTTCGCCGAGTGGATCCGCGTAGAGCGGCGCGCCGCAATCATCACAGAACTCAGGTTCGAAGCGCCCAGCGTGACGGCGGACATCGGACACACCCGCGCGCTTGAGCAACTCGACGATCTCTTCGACGGGGCCATCGGCCCCTTCGAGTTCCACGGCTTCTTCCTCCATGCCGATCTCGCCATTTTCGCGCCCGTAAAGCGGCCAGACGACGCCATAGATCACGTCGTTGCTGCCGCGGGGCGTGAAGCCGATGCGATATTCGTCGATGCGCCGTTCGCCGAAACCGGCAATGACCGCGCGCAACTCCTGTGGCGTGGCGCCCAGCGTGTCGAAAAGGTAGCGCACAGCAGTGCGCACCGTATGCGGGCGAACTTGCTCATCGGCGTCGCGGCAGGCCGAATAGTAGGCGTCAGGCAGCAAACATTCGAATTCGCACCCCGGAAGGACGGCCGCGAAGCTCGGACCACCTTGTGCCGACCACTGTTCGAGGCACTGTCCGCGTTTGGCTCGGCTCCCGCTCTCGTCCTCTTGCCAGCGGAAGAAGGCGGCGCCGGCCGGCACGATGACGATCGCGAGCAGAAAGCGCGGATCTGCCGGAATCGGTGACGTCTCCGGCAGATCCGCCAGATTCAGGCGAGCGATCGGGCCGCCCAACGCAGTCTGCACCAACTGCTGCGCGAGACGTGCCGTATGGACGTGGTGACGCGGCAATTGATCGATGCTGTACAAGTAAGGCGCCACGACGACGCGCGCGTCCCCGGCGAGAACGTGGGCTTGCAACTGCGTGCGCAGGGCGTCGACCGTTTCGGCTTTGAGCGCGCCTGACGGAATGGCGTAACGCGTCCAGGCCAGCACGGGCGCCGCAATCAAAAGCGCTTCATGCGGAGCGCCGTCGATCTCGACCGTGAACGACTCGCTATGTGTCTCGGCCATATCGGCCAGAGCGCCGTACGCGTCGGGATGGTTTTGCTGAAGATGATCGAGCGCAGCATCGAGCGTGGTTTGATTGCCGTTACGCACGAGCTTGGCGATGAGGGTATCGAGCCGAGCTTCCCAGAAGCGGTCTTCGACACGACTACCCGATGCGAAAAGCGCGAGCGAAAGGCTCACCAGCTTGTCGGCATCCGGGGGAATACGTTTTGCGATTCGCGAGCGCATATCTGATCTGTATAGGTAAAGTAAATTGGGGCAGATAAACATTTAATTATAGTCGTTTGGGCGATGGTTTTACCGCAGGACTTTGCGTTGATGTCGCCGATAGCCGTTCGGAGAAACGGAGGTGGCTCGGCCTGTCTCACGCCACCCTTTCCATTATCCAAAATTTTCTCGCTCAGCCTCTTGCATCCTGCTTGGCGAGTCACTAGAATTTCATTC
>LFJI01000012.1 GCA_001235855.1 Candidatus Burkholderia brachyanthoides | reverse complement strand
AGCCGGGCGGGGCTTGCACCCGCTAGAAAACGCCACCTTTTCACGGCGCACACCCGAAGCAGCACTGGGAACTGTATGAGATGACGGAGGAACTCGTCGATCTGGAGGACGCGTTTCGTCAATGGCGCTTCCGGCATATGAGGACGGTGGAACGCATCATCGGCATGAAACAGGGTACGGGCGGAACGGCGGGCGCGTCCTATTTGCGCAAGATGCTCGACGTGGTGCTGTTTCCCGAGCTATGGCACGTGCGGACGGTGTTCTGACTACGCATTACGCGAGGCGCGCGCCTTCAGCTTCGGACCGATAGTCTCACGGAAAAATGCCTCACCCATCGATGACGCCGGCCCGCTGCTCGACAGCACGAGCCAGCGGCCGTTGCGCACGTCGCGAAACGGCGCGGCGATCGCGTTGACGTCGTCGTGCCACTCGCGGAACGAATAGCAGCAGCCGTCGCGCGCGAAATCCTCGACGGCGCGCCGCGCCTTCCGATTGTCCGAGTTCCGCGAACAACGCCTCGCGTTCGGCCGCATCCAGCACGGCGAGATACGCGCGGCCCATCGAACTCATCAGCATCGACAGACGCGAACCGGGCGCGAGACCCAGCGTCAGCGCGGTTTCGCTGCGGATCGTCTCCAGATAGATCATGTCCCATTCCGTCGTGGCAGCCGAGCGATACCGCCGCGCCGATTTCGCGCGCCAGTTCGCCCATATGCGGCCGCGCGAGTTCCAGCGTGTCCGTGCCCGCCAGCAGTGTGAATCCTAACGACAGCACACTGGTGTCAAGCACGTATTTGCCCGCCGCGTCGTCGAGGCGCAGGTAACCGAGCGTCGTCAGCGTGTAGACGAGCCGATTCACCGTCGCTTTCGGCAGCCCCGTGCGTTCGACGAAATCGCGATTGCTGAGCAAGGTCTCGCCGGGCCGGAACGCGCGCAACAACTCCAGCCCGCGCGCGAGCGCGACCCCGAACTTGCGCTCGTCGATCTCGTCGACTATCGCTGGATGAGGACAGGCGCGCGGTGTTTCGATTGGTGACGGCAGGCATCGGGCGCTAAACTTGCAACTAATTTGCAAAACATTGTTCCGCTTAGCGGAACTCACGTCAAGCGCGGCACATACCGACACGCACCCGCACGCCTTCGAGCATTCAGGAGATTCCACATGGCCGACGCCCCGTTCAACTAGGAAGACCCGCTGAGGAAGACTCGCTGTTGCTGGACCAGCAACTGACGGAAGAAGAACGCATGGTGGGCGACGCCGCGCGCGCCTATGCGCAGAACAAATTGCAGCCGCGCGTGATGCAGGCGTTCCGCGAGGAAAAGACCGATCCGTCGATCTTCCGCGAGATGGGCGAACTCGGCCTGCTCGGGCCGACGATTCCCGAGCAATACGGCGGTCCGGGCCTGAACTACGTCAGCTACGGGTTGATCGCGCGCGAAGTGGAACGCGTAGATTCCGGCTATCATTGCTTGATGATGTCGGTGCAGTCATCGCTCGTCATGGTGCTGATCAACGTGTTCGGCAGCGACGCGCGAAGGAAAAGTATCGTATCTGCCGAAGCTCGCGCGCGGCGAGTGGATCGGCTGCTTCGGGCTGACCGAGTCGAACGCCGGTTCCGATCCGGCCAGCATGATGACGCGCGCAAAGAAAGTGGACAGCGGATATTCGCTGTCCGGCACGAAGATGTGGATCTCGAATTCGCCGATCGCGGACGCGTTCGTCGTCTGGGCCAAGCTCGAGGAAGACGGCAAGGACGTGATTCGCGGCTTCATTCTGGAGAAAGGCTGGAAGGGATTGTCCGCGCCCGCGATCTACAGCAAGGTCGGCCTGTGCGCGTCGATCACCGGTGAAGTTGTGATGGACGAAGTCTTCGTCCCCGAGGACAACCTCATGCCGAACGTGCGTGACCTCAAGGGGCCGTTTACGTGCCTCAACTCGGCGCGCTACGGCATTTCGTAGGGCGCGCTCGGCGCGGCGGAAGCGTGCTGGCACACGGCGCGGCAATACACGCTCGATCGCAAGCAGTTCGGCCGGCCGCTCGCTGCCAACCAGTTGATTCAAAAGAAACTCGCCGACATGCAGACCGAAATCACCCTTGGGGCTTGCAAGGCGTGCTGCGCCTGGGCCGCATGAAGGACGAAGGCACGGCGGCCCCGTCGAAATCACCTCGATCATGAAGCGCCTCAAGCAAGCCAAGGAAAAAGCAGCCGACGCGCAGGTCGTCGTGATCGAGCGCGGCAAGAAGGCTGCACGCGCCACGGACGATTACGTGCACAAGCATCCGTGGGCGTCGATCGGCATCGCGGCGGGCATCGGCATGGTCATTGGTCTGCTGATCAATCGCAAGTAAGTGCCCCTCTTCGTCCAATGGCCCGCTGATTGCTAGTTCATAGTCGATCGCGGCTCCATTGGAGAGCAGAGAGCACCTCGAACCGAACCGCGAGCGCCTGCCCGGGCGCGCGGCTTCACTCTCGCGCCGGACGTCCGCCCGCTTCAAGCGATGCTGCGGCCGGAATCATAAAAAGCGGCACCAACGCGCTTCTCGCATCCAAGCCATGACGACAGAACGGCCACCACAGCAAGCGTCCCCCGGACCATTGCGACGAATCCTGATCTCCGCCTTCGCCATCTTCGAGACGCGCCTTGAACTCATCGGCATCGAGCTTCAGGAAGAGAAGGAGCGGCTCATCGGTGTGCTGTTTCTCGGCCTCGCCGCCATGATGCTCACGATGATGGCGTTGATCTCGCTCACCGTGCTGATCGCCATTTTCTTTTGGGACACATATCGCTGGCAGGCGCTGGGGGGCATCACGCTGCTGTATGCGCTGATCGCACTCGGCTGCGGCCTGCGCGCGCGCAGCAATCTCCGCGATGCGCCGAACATGTTCGACGGCACGCTGACCGAGTTCCGCAAAGACCGCGACACGTTCCGCTCGAACAACTGAGCGCGTCCGCTGAACAGCCATTGAGACCCACGCCGAATCACCCGAGTACGAGCCGATTCACATGAGCAAACCCGACGAAGCCTTCAAGGCGCCTCATCGCAACAAGATGCAGAAGCAGCGCACGCCGCACATGCGTGCGCTGCGCAAGGAACTGCTGATCGCGCGCGCCGATGTCGAACGCATGGAACTGCGGCAAGCCACGGCGGATCTGCGTTCGTCCGTCACGCACTTCAGCTTCCTGCGTTTTCTCATGCCCAAGCGCAGCAATCGCGGCTGGAACCGGCGCGGGTCATCGGGCGGCGGCATCATGGATACGCTCGGCGCGCTGCTCGGCGGTGGCGGCGGCATCGGTATGCTGTTCAAGCAGTATCCGATCATCGGCTCCCTGGCGTCGCTTATTCTCACCAAGCCGGTTTGCACGCGCGTCGTGAGCGGCGCGAAGCCGCTGCTCAAATGGGGCGGCCTGGGGCTCGCCGCGTGGGAAGGCTGGCGCATCTATCAGCAGATGAAGAACCCGGCCACGGAAACGTCGGAAGTCGCGGCCGATCCCACGGTTTTCTGACGCGCTCATCCCTTCCCTGTCCAGCAGGACGACGAACGCGCCGCTTCGAGCGGTGCGTTTGCATTCGTGCGGTTGGTTTTCGAACCGATCGCGTCGATAACAAAGGTGCCGCAAGCGTCGTCCCGCATCGCGCCGGACGCGATGGGCGCGGCTTCGATTGTATAGCCGCCGTTGCTGGCGAATTCGGGCAGCAGCGTCAGCGCATAAATCACCGTAACGCCTCCGCCCGATGGCGTGCGATCCATTCCCGCGCGGGCAGCGCGATTGTATCGCCGCCGGGCGTTTGCGACAGCCGCGACGTCTCCACGAACTGCATCGCGCGCATGAGCGCCGCCGCATCCAGCCGATGCGCCTTCGCGATTCCCGCGACGCCCAGCGCGATCATCAGTTCGAGCAGGCTGAACCCTTTGCCGGTTGCTTTCATACTCACCTCAAAACGGTTTTGCGACGACGCGCCGCCAATGCCGCGCGCCGCTTTCGTCCACGCGAAGTTGCAGCCACGCTTCCGAATCCGCCGTCGCGCCGAAACCGCGCGCGGTGATCAGATACGACGCGCCCGCGTCCGTTCGCATCCACGTTTCGATCAGGCATTGCGGCGCGCGACGCGCATACGGCCACTCCGAGAACGGCTGCAAGGCGAGCGCCGAGACGCCTTCGAACGACGATTTGCTGCGCCACTGCGCGGGTTCCTGCGTGAACGTGGAAGCGGCAGGCATGCCATGACGATCAGCAAGCCGAGCGCGAACGCAATCGTCAGTTCGAGTAGCGTGTGGCCGTGCCGTTAGAGGCGTCTGCATCGCGCGAACGCCACGGCGATGCAGACGCTATGCGGCAACGTCTGCGGTTCGGGACACGGCTCGGCACTGTCGTCGGCACGCCAGATCACCGTCGCGACGCGCATGCCATCGGCGCGGTCCGTCACGTCGATCGCGCCCGAAGGAAGCATCGCCGCAGCCCGCGTTCGCCATTGCGACAGTACCTCGGCGCGATCCGCGTCGCTGCGAATCCCCTCGACGACCGAATCCGCGATGAGCGCCGCCCGCTCGTGCGCAAGCGCCATCCGTTCACCGCGCGCGAGCGCACTTGCAGGCGATGAAACCGAGCGTGGTGACCGCCGTGAGCACGATCATCACTTCGGATGAGCGAATCGCCGCGCTGGATGCGAGCGCGTGTCATACCGACGCCCCGCAAGCACCCTACATGATGCGCGCTAATGCGCGCGCGACCGCCCGCCGCGAGTCTCACACGACGCCGCGCCGACGGATTCGACGTGGCATCCGCGCCGCGCGGCGCGAAATCGAAGCTGCCCACCACCTGCTATCTGCTCATCGTAATGGGTGTCGGCTGCTTCGTCGCCGAATCGGCGGGCATCGTGCGCCATCCTGCGCGATATCACGGCATCGGGCGCTTGTTGGCGGTGCTCGCCGGGGCAAGTATCTGCTGTTTCCTGTCGCGGTTTGGGCGCTTACGCAGGCGGTGGCCGCGCAGACCTTGCCGATGATCGCGCTGACGCTTCTGATCGTCGTCCCGATGGGAACGTTCGTCTACCGGCTCACGTATGAGCCGATCGCCGAAGCCAGCACGCTGCTGCTGATCGTCGCGGTCGCGGTGCATTTCGCGATGGTCGGTCTCGGCCTCGTGATGTTCGACGCGGAAGGCTCGCGCACGACCGCCTTTTCGGATGCCCGTTCAATCTCGGCAGCGTGTCGATCTCCGGGCAAAGCCTGTCCGTGGCTGGTTGGCACGGCAATCGTGCTGATTCTCGCGTTGTACTTTTATTTCGAGCGCTCGATCTCCGGCAAGGCGTTGCGCGCGACGTCCGTGAACCGGCTCGGTGCGCGTCTGCTGGGGATCGGCACGACGCAGGCCGGGCGACTTGCCTTCGCGCTCGCGGCGGGCCTCGGCGCGCTGTGTGACGTGCTCGTCGCGCCGATCACGACGATCTACTACGACTCGACTCGGGCTTCCTGATCGGTTTGAAGGGCTTCGTGGGCGCTATCGTAGGCGGGTCTGGTGAGCTATCCGCTGACCGCGGTAGGCTCGCTGCTCGTCGGCCTGCTGGAATCCTATTCGTCCTTCTTGGCGAGTACGTATAAGGAGGTGATCGTCTTCACGCTGATCATTCCGGTGCTGCTGTGGCGGAGTCTCGTGAGTCCGCATTCGGACGAAGACGAGGAGTGAGCGCCATGAAATTCCTCCATCGTCATCGCTTCTTTTGGATCTTTCTGCTCGTCGTTTTCGCGCTGCCCGTGCTGCCCGGTGCGATCTCGGTGCCGGGGTACTGGATCACGCTGCTGAACTATATCGACCTGTATTCGATCGTCGCTATCGGCTTGGTACTGCTGACGGGTATCGGCGGCATGACGAGCTTCGGGCAGGCGGCGTTCGTCGGCGTGGGCGCTTATGCGACCGCATTCCTCACGACGCAATACGCCGTATCGCCGTGGCTCGCGTTGATCGCGGGCGTGCTCATCACCGCGCTGATCACGCTCTTACTCAGCCTCGTCACGATGCGGGCTGTCCGACCACTTCCTGCCGCTCGGCACCATTGCATGGGGACTGTCGCTGTTCTATCTGTTTGGCAACATGGAGTTGCTCGGCAAGTACGACGGCATCAATGGCATTCCGCTGCTCAATCTGTTCGGCTGGCAACTGGAGTCGGGACGAAGCATCTACTACCTGATCTGGGCGCTCTTGCTGCTAGCGGTCGTGTCTGTTCAAAATCTACTTAATGGCCGGCCAGCCGGCCGGGTCGTGCGATCCGCGCGCTGCGCGGCGGCGGCACCATGGCCGAAGCGATGGGCGTGAACACGGCGTGGATGCGTGTAGTGATCTTCATCTACGTAGCGGTTTTGACGGCAATTTCCGGCTTTCTGTACGCGCATTTGCAGCGCGCGGTGAACCCGACGCCGTTCGGGCTGAACCACGGCATCGAATTCCTGTTCATGGCGGTGGTGGGCGGTGTGTCGCCCGTCTGGGTGCGATTCTCGGCGCGGCTATCCTCACTGTTCTGCAGGACTATCTGCAGACGCTGCTGCCCAAACTGATCGACGCGAACGGCAATTTCGAGATCGTCATTTTCGGTGTCGTGATGGTGCTGCTGTTGCAGTACGCGCGGCAGGGCGTCTGGCCATTCGTCGCGCGTTGGTTTCCGAAAGGGCCACGCGCTCATGTGCCCGATCGTGCCGAGCCTTTGACGCAGTGCAGCAAACCGGACGCAGGTTCACCGCTGCTCCTCGTCGATAAGGTGCGAAAGGAGTTCAGCGGACTGGTTGCCGTCAACGATGTCAGCTTCGATGTGACGGCGGGCGAGATCATCGGATTGATCGGCCCGAACGGTGCCGTGAAATCGACGCTGCTGAACGCCATCATGGGCGCGTTGCCATCGTCTGGCCATGCGAAAGGCGCTGTCCGATATCTCGGCGAAGACGTGTCAGCGCTAGCCATCGAAAAACGTGTTTCACGTGGAATGTGCCTCGTGCCGGAAAGCGCGAGCTTTTCTCCACGATGACGGTTGAAGACAATCTGGTGCTCGGCGCGTACCGCAGGAAAAGGACAGGCGAGAAGAACTATCTGGACCAACTCGATCATATATTTGCGCTGTTTCCACGCTTGAAGGAACGTCGCAAGCAGGCGACTGGGACGTTATCGGGCGGTGAACGACAAATGCTGGCGGTCGGGCGCGCGTTGATGGGCAAGCCGCAGTTGTTGATGTTGGATGAGTCTAGCCTCGGCCCTTGCACCGCTGATCGTAAAGGAGATCTTTCATATCCATCGGTGCGCTCCGAGAAACGGGTGTCGCAACTCTGCTGATCGAGCAAAATGCGTGGGCCGCGTTGCAGCTCTCTGATTACGGCTATGTCCTGGAGACGGGCGAGTTCGCGCTGGAAGAGAAGGCCGCCTAACTCCAGCACGACCCGCAGACCCGCAAGTCATCGAAACTTACCTGGGCTTGGCGAAAGAAATCGTATAAGTATGACGCGACGACTGTAGAACAATGGCGTGTTTCAAGTGAAACACGCCATTTTTTGCGTATTCGAGTCTGACAAATTCGAGGCTAAGAGGAACCCGATATAATTATTTGCTACTCCTTTTCCAAGGTTCGTGTCGTCCCGACACGAGATCTCCAATGCTTTTTCCCACAGAATTCGATGTGATTGTCGTTGGTGGCGGTCACGCAGGCACCGAAGCCGCACTCGCATCGGCCCGAATGGGCTGCAAGACACTCCTTCTGACCCATAACATCGAGACTTTGGGCCAGATGAGCTGCAATCCGTCGATCGGCGGCATTGGCAAGGGCCATCTCGTCAAGGAAGCCGATGCGCTCGGCGGCGCAATGGCCGCCGCGACGGATGAATCGGGCATCCAGTTCCGCATTCTCAATTCCTCCAAAGGCCCGGCGGTCCGGGCGACGCGCGCCCAGGCAGACCGGCTGCTTTATAAGCAGGCGATCCGTCATCGGCTCGAAAATCAGCCAAATTTGTGGCTGTTTCAGCAGGCGGTAGACGATTTGATGGTCGAAGGCAACCGCGTCGTTGGAGCGGTGACACAGGTTGGGCTTCGTTTCCGTTCGCGGGCTGTGGTGCTGACAGCCGGAACTTTCCTCGACGGCAAAATCCACGTCGGATTGAATAACTATGTCGCTGGGCGCGCCGGCGACCCGGCGGCGGTCTCGCTCTCCGCGCGTCTGAAGGAACTCAAGCTCCCCCAAGGCCGCCTGAAAACTGGCACGCCGCCGCGTATCGACGGCCGTACGATCGACTTTTCGAAGCTGGAAGAGCAGCCCAGCGATCTCGATCCGATCCCGGTTTTCTCGTTTTTTGGCCGGGCGGAGCAGCATCCACAGCAAATGCCTTGCTGGGTCACGCATACAAACGCCCAAACGCACGACATCATTCGATCGGGACTCGACCGGTCGCCGATGTACACCGGTGTGATCGAAGGCGTCGGGCCGCGGTATTGCCCGTCGATCGAGGATAAGATCCATCGATTCGCGTCCAAAGACGCGCACCAGATCTTTCTGGAGCCGGAAGGGCTGACGACGAACGAGTTCTATCCGAACGGCATCTCGACCAGTCTGCCTTTCGATGTCCAGCTCGAGCTTGTCCGGTCGATGCGTGGTCTCGAACACGCCCATATCCTTCGTCCTGGCTATGCAATCGAATACGACTATTTCGATCCGTGCGCGCTGAAGGCGTCGCTCGAGACGAAAGCGATCAACGGACTGTTCTTTGCCGGGCAAATCAACGGCACGACCGGCTATGAAGAGGCCGCCGCGCAGGGCTTGCTGGCCGGTATCAACGCGGGATTGCAGGTGCAGGACAGGGATCCATGGTCCCCGCGCCGCGATCAGGCATATCTCGGCGTGCTGGTGGATGACCTCGTGACGCGCGGTGTGTCCGAGCCGTACCGGATGTTCACAAGCCGTGCTGAATATCGCCTGTCTCTGCGCGAGGACAACGCCGACATGCGCCTGACGGAAATCGGCCGGGAGCTTGGCGTGATTGACGACGTCCGATGGGACGCGTTCAGCCGCAAGCGCGATGCTGTTTCACGTGAAACAGAACGGCTTCGCACGACATGGGTGAATCCAAAGACGCTTCCCGCCGATGAAGCCACCGCGTTGCTGGGAAAACCGATCGATCATGAATACAGCTTGGCCGAATTGTTGCGCCGGCCAGGTATTTCGTACGATGGAATCTGCGGACTGAAGTCAGGCACGTGTGGTCCGGTGACGCCGCTCGTCGACGATGGCGTCCTCTTTGCGCAAATCAAGGAGCAGATCGAAATCGGCGTGAAATATCAGGGCTATATCGAGCAGCAGGCGGATGAAATCGTCCGCAACAGCGCGCAGGAAAACACGCGTTTGCCCGAAGGCCTCGATTACAACGAAGTCCGTGGGCTGTCGTTCGAGGCACGCCAGAAGCTGATCCAGCATCGTCCGGAAACGATCGGGCAGGCATCGCGTATTTCGGGCATCACGCCAGCGGCCATTTCTCTTCTGATGGTTCATTTGAAGCATAGGCTAAGCCGCGATGGTCGCGGCGCAGCTGGCGGTGACGATCAGGCTGAAAGCACGACGGCGGTTCAATGACGGGCCATAACGAATCGCTGGCGACGATGCTTGGTGAAGGCGCCGCCGACCTCGGTGTGACCTTGTCCGCCAGCCAGAAGCAGCAACTGCTCGACTATGTCGCCTTGCTCGGAAAATGGAACGCCGTGTACAACCTCACGGCGATCCGCGATCCGCGGCAGATGCTGATCCAGCATATTCTCGATTCGCTAGCGCTGGTTCCGGCAGTGGCGGCCCGGCGCGCGCAGAGTGCGCTCGACGTCGGCTCCGGCGGTGGCTTGCCGGGCATCGTGCTAGCCATTGCTCTGCCGGACCTGCGCGTCACGTTGAACGATATCGTGCACAAAAAGACCGCGTTTCAGTCGCAAGCCAAGATCCAACTGTACCTGCCCAATCTCTCCGTGGTGACCGGCCGCGTCGAGAAATTGCGGCCCGGTCATGAAGTCCTCGAAGAATTCGAGGTAATCGTGTCGCGTGCATTCGCAGATCTCGCGGATTTCGTTACACTTTCGCGTCACCTGATTGCGGATGACGGCCGAATTCTGGCGATGAAAGGTGTGCGCCCCGATGCGGAAATCGCGCGCCTGCCTGCGGGTGCGACGGTGGAGAGCGTCGCGCGTCTGCGGGTCCCGATGCTCGATGCCGAGCGTCACTTGGTCGAGGTTTCTGTCGCACCGGTATGAGGGCGCGGTGCGGTTTCATCCGGCATTCCAGCCACGCTGATCTTCTGACAGCGAAGAATCGAGGACACTAAACGATGGCAAAAATCTTCTGCGTCGCAAATCAGAAGGGCGGCGTTGGAAAGACCACGACGGCGGTCAATCTCGCGGCGAGTCTTTCGGGGCTCGACCAGCGTGTTTTGCTGATCGATCTGGATCCGCAGGGCAACGCCACCATGGGCAGCGGCATCGACAAGGCGGCCTGTGAGAACACGATCTACGAAGTACTCGTCGATGGCGTCAAAGTGTGCGACGCTCGTATCCGCCCTGAAGCCGTCGCCTACGATGTATTGCCTGCCAACCGTGAGTTGGCCGGTGCTGAAGTCGAACTGGTCGAGATGGAAAATCGCGAACGAATCTTAAGTGGTGCCATCGCCGAGATCATCGATGACTATGACTTCGTGCTAATCGATTGTCCGCCTGCATTGTCGCTATTGACGCTCAATGCATTGTGTGCGGCGCACGGCGTCGTCATCCCGATGCAGTGCGAGTACTTTGCGCTCGAAGGTTTGTCCGATCTGGTGAACACCATCAAGCAGGTGCACGCCAATCTCAATCGCGATTTGACGGTAATCGGACTCCTGCGCGTCATGTTCGATCCGCGCATCACGCTGCAACAACAAGTGTCGGATCAGTTGAAGGAACACTTTGGCAGCAAGCTGTTCGATGTGGTGATTCCGCGTAACGTGCGTCTTGCCGAGGCGCCGAGTTATGGCCTGCCGGGCGTCGTGTTCGACAAATCGTCGCGCGGTGCACAGGCCTATATCCAGTTCGGCACGGAAATGATCGAGCGCGTACGCGCGCTGAATGTCAATTAAGCCAACCCATTCGATGCGGCGTAGCGCGCCGACGGAGGAACCGAAATGAGCGCTGTAATGAAAAAGAAGGGTTTGGGCCGAGGCCTGGATGCATTGCTTGGCGGCAGCGTCGACATTACGGAAGCCGTGCGCGGCGAGGGTACGCCTTCGGTGCTGCCGCTCGGCAAGATGCAGGCGGGTAAGTACCAGCCGCGTACCCGGATGGATGAGGGCGCGCTTCAGGAGCTTGCTGCGAGCATTCGCGCGCAGGGTCTGATGCAGCCGATTCTCGTGCGTTCAATCGACGACGACGGTCGCTACGAGATCATCGCCGGTGAGCGGCGTTTCCGCGCGGCGCGTCTCGCCGGTCTGGACGAAGTGCCGGTTCTCGTGAAAAACGTGCCAGATCAGGCGGTCGCCGCGATGGCCTTGATCGAGAACATCCAGCGTGAGGATTTGAACCCGCTGGAAGAGGCGCAGGGCATCCAGCGTCTGCTCGACGAGTTCAGTTTCACGCACGAACAGGCGGCGGAATCGGTCGGCCGCTCGCGTAGCGCGGTGTCCAATCTGCTGCGTTTGCTGAATCTCGCGGCGCCCGTTCAGACCATGCTGCTGGCCGGCGATCTCGACATGGGCCACGCCCGCGCGCTGCTCGCCGTCGATGCCGCCACGCAAATCCAGCTTGCCAACGTCGTCGTGAATCGGCGTTTGTCGGTGCGTGAAACCGAGCGCCTCGTCGCGTCGACCACCAAAGAAACGCCCGCGAAGAAGGCCAAAGTCGCCAACGACGGCGGCCGTGATACACGTCGTCTGGAAGAGGAATTGTCCGATCTGCTATCGGCCAATGTGAAGATCAAGCTCGGCGGCCGTGGCCGCGGCAAGGTCACCATCGACTTCGGCAATCTCGATTCGCTCGAAAGCATTCTCACGAAGCTGCGCGGCAGGGTCGAAGAAGCGCCGACGCCGGCGGCTTGATGTCCGAATTCGACGTCAAACGATCACCGCCTAACTTTTTCGCGCGCATCTGGCGAACCGTCTCGAAGGAGCCGGTGCTCGCCATCCTCGTGCTCGCACTCGTCGTCCTGCAGGCCGTGCATCCGCGTCCGTGGATGGCGCTGCCCGCGCTCGTCGACTGGCTGACGGTGCTCACGCTCGCGGGTTTGCTCATCCTAACCAAAGCGATCGAATTGTCAGGATTCCTGATGTGGGCGGCGCATCGGCTCGTGCATCACATTCACAACGAGCGGACGCTTGCGCTGCTGCTGGTCGCGCTTGCCGCGGCTTTATCCACCGTGCTCACCAACGACGTCGCGCTGTTCGCGGTCGTCCCGCTCGCGTTGTCGCTGCATCGGCTCGCGCCGTTGCCGATCAAGCGCCTCGTCATCGTGATCGCGTTGTCCGTCAATGCGGGATCGATTCTCACACCACTCGGCAATCCACAGAACCTGTTTCTCTGGCAGCGCAGCGACGTCGCATTCGGTGCGTTCGTGTGGACAATGTTGCCGCTGTGCGCCGCGTTGATGGCGTTGCTCGGCGTCGTGACCGTCGCGATGTTTCGCGCGGCGCCGCTGGATCTTTCTGGCGATGCCGAAGAGCATCGTGTGGACCGCATGCTGTGCTGCGTCAGCGCGATCGCATTCGCCGCCTTCGTCGCGCTTGCCGATGCGCATCACGCCGGGCCGGCGCTCGCGGTCATCGCAATTGGCTTTTTGCTATGGCGCCGCGAAGTCGTGTTCAAGATCGACTGGCTGCTGCTGCTCATCTTCATGTTGATGTTCATCGTGCTGCGCAGCGCCGCCGCGTTGCCGTCTATTCACCACGCCATCGCGCAACTCGGTATCGGCACGCCCGTGCGGGCTTATGCCGCAGGCGCGGCGCTGTCGCAAGGCATCAGCAACGTGCCCGCCGCCATCGTGCTGGCGGAGTTTTCGAAGGACTGGCGCGCGCTTGCGTTCGGCGTGAGCGTGGGCGGCTTCGGCATCGCCATCGGTTCGCTGGCCAATCTGATCGCGGTGCGTTTGTCTGGTGAAAAGGGCATGTGGACGCCTTTTCACATGGTCGCGGTGTCGTTCTGGATCGTCGCCGGACTTATTGGTTGGGCGCTGCTCTGACGCTCGGCGCAGGTTTGAACGCCATCTGAAAATCTGCTTGCAATCGAAAGAAAAGTATCACTTTCGAGACCAAATTTTAAGGTTCGTCCGCTTGGCTTTTGACACGCCTAAACCTAAACTATTGAATCCCCGACAACAATCACTTACAATTATCCGAATTTAACAGCTAGGCTATTCATTATTAACAGCTAGGCCATCTTCGAAAGCGCAAGGTGATTCTCCGGACTTTTGGCTTGAAGGTTGAAGACGGTGTGAGAGCAAAATCGAGCGCCGTAGAGCAGGCAGAACGTGCAATCCGACGCTCATGAAACCGGCGCTAAGCACGCCTCCGGAAATCAGCCGTGCGGTTCATCGAACGAATCGTGGAACGCCGAAGCGCAAGATAACAATATCGTTCCGCTCACGCGGGACCAGGCAGAACAACTGTTTGGCCTCGAGGTGAGTCGTCCGTCTCGGGTCACCCCTTTCAAGGTGGTGGCGGCGCAAATAGTTTTGTCCCTGGGTGCGACGCTGCTGTGGTGGCTGTTCTACAAGCCGCCGGGAGATGCTGCGCTGTCCGCCTTCCTGGGAGGAGCAATCTGCTGGGTGCCCAGCGCGCTGTTCGCCGCGCGACTGAAGGCCAAGAGCGGAACGGAGACGATCATGAGCTGGATGATCGGCGAGGCGCTGAAAATGAGAGCGACGATTGCTATGTTCGTGGCGATCGCCTACTGGTACAAGAGCGCCTTGTGGTTACCCCTGCTCGTCACGTACATTGTTGCTCTCAAGACCTACTGGGTCGCTATGGCGTTGCGTTGATGACGTCTGGGGTAAGTGCGGGCAGACAAGACCGCAAGTAGCATCAAGCATGAGCAGCACCAGATAAAAGCAGGCGCGGTGTAAAGCACCGCGCACGGGCCTCCTGCCCGGAGCCGCGACGCGAAGCGCCGGCTCGGATGCGGCAGGCGGCGGAAGATTTTGACAATTTGGGTGGCTTTAACGATATGGCAGCTAGCGAAGGAACACACGCTCTGGACCCGTCCGAGTACATTGCGCACCACTTGCAGAATCTTTCCACGCATACGCAGACGTCAATCTTCGATATCCACGTCTGGAATCTGGACACGCTGTTCTGGTCCATCGTGTGCGGTCTTCTCACCATCATCATTCTCGGTCTTGCCGCGCGCCGCGCGAATTCGGGCGTGCCCGGCCGCTTCCAGTGCGCCATCGAAATGCTCGTCGAGATGATCGAAGACCAGTCGAAGTCGATGATCCACGGCAGCCGCCGTTTCATCGCGCCGCTCGCACTGACCGTGTTCGTCTGGGTCGCTCTGATGAACTCGCTCGACTTCATCCCCGTCGATCTGCCGGGCCGCATCATCGGCTGGCTGGGTCTCGAGAATGTTTTGCCCCATCATCGCATCGTGCCGACGGCCGACCTGAACGGCACCATCGGCATCGCCCTCGGCGTGTTCGTGCTGATGATCTACTACAATTTCAAGATCAAGGGCGCCGGCGGCTTCGTGCACGAGCTGCTGTCCGCTCCGTTCGGCACGCATCCGCTGCTGTGGATTCCGAATCTCGCGCTGAACACCATCGAGTTCGTCGCCAAGACGGTTTCGCTCGGCATGCGGTTGTTTGGCAACATGTATGCAGGCGAACTGCTGTTCCTCCTGATCGCCCTCCTGGGTAGCATGTGGAGCTTCGGTGCGGACACTTCCGTCCTCGGCTTCATCGGTCACGTGATCGCAGGTTCGGTTTGGGCGATCTTCCACATTCTGATCGTGTTGCTGCAGGCGTTCATTTTCATGATGCTGACGCTAGTGTATACCGGCCAGGCACATGACTCGCACTGACGCTGCGCACGTCGTGGAATCGTTCAGGCATCAGGTTTAGGTTTCAGGTTTTTCATTTTTATAAATCCAGTTCCAAAGTCTTTAAATCAAAGGAGTAGTCGTGAACGCTTTCATCGCCAACATCCAGGGTCTGACCGCCATCGGTATCGGCATCATCATCGGCCTGGGTGCAATCGGCGCCTGTATCGGTATCGGCCTGATGGGCGGCAAGTACATTGAAGCGTGCGCCCGCCAGCCGGAACTGATGAACCCGCTGCAGACCAAGATGTTCCTGCTGGCTGGTCTGATCGATGCGGCGTTCCTGATCGGCGTTGGTGTGGCAATGCTGTTTGCGTTCGCGAACCCGCTGCTGTCGAAGCTCGCAGCAGGCTGAGTTCCTCGGAAGCATGCGTCTGATTTGTTGAAGACGCTGAACGGAACGGATGAGGCGTTGATCGAGCTCAACAAGCCGATGAGCGCCTTTTAACCGGTTCACTCCCGAACAAACAACGTTTAAGGAAACACCGTGAATCTCAACGCAACCCTGTTTGCGCAAATGGTCGTGTTTCTGATCCTCGCGTGGTTCACAATGAAGTTCGTGTGGCCGCCGTTGATCAACGCCCTCGACGAGCGATCGAATAAGATTGCCGACGGCCTCGCCGCCGCCGACAAGGGCAAAGCGGAACTCGAAGCCACGCACAAGCGCGTCGACCAGGAACTCGCGCAAGCGCGTACGGATGGCCAGCAGCGTATCGCTGACGCTGAAAAGCGTGCCGCCGCCGCCGAAGAAGAAATCAAGGCCAACGCTCAGGCCGAAGCCGCGCGCATCGTCGCGCAGGCCAAGGCGGACGCAGACCAGCAAATCGTCAAGGCGCGTGAATCGCTGCGTGCTGAAGTCGCTGCGCTGGCAGTCAAGGGCGCTGAGCAGATCCTGAAGCGCGAAGTCGATCAGAAGGCGCACGCCGATCTGCTGAATCAGCTCAAAACCGAGCTCTGATCATGGCCGAACTTGCAACCATCGCTCGTCCTTACGCAGAAGCGCTGTTCCGCGTAGCCGAAACCGGCGATCTCGCAGGTTGGTCCGGTTTCGTCGAGGAATTGGCACAGGTTGCGCGTCTGCCCGAAGTGGAATCGGTCGCGTCCAACCCGAAGGTGGGTCGTCAGCAAATCGTCGATCTTCTGCTCGCCGCGGTGAAGTCACCGCTCGCGCAAAGGCAGCCCCAAGCGAAGAACTTCGTGGGCATGCTGGTGGAAAACTATCGCCTGCCGCTGCTGCCGGAAATCGCCGTCCAGTTCGACGAGTTAAAGAACGGTCGTGAGGGTGCTGCCGATGCTCACATCGTGAGCGCGTTCCCCCTCGAAGGGGAACAGTTGAACGACCTCATCGCCAGCCTCGAACGCAAGTTCCAGCGCAAGCTGAAGCCGATCGTTTCCGTCGATCAGTCGTTGATCGGCGGCGTTCGCGTAACGGTTGGCGACGAAGTGCTCGATACCTCGGTCCGCGCGCGCCTCGCCCGCATGCAGACGGCTCTGAGCGCTTAAAACAACCTAAGCGATCAACCGTGTCTCTTACGAGCACGCAACAGAAATTGACTATCAGGAGCGAATAATGCAACTCAATCCCTCTGAGATCAGCGATCTGATCAAAAGCCGGATCCAGGGCTTTGAAGCGAGCGCGGACGTTCGCAACCAGGGTACCGTGATCTCCGTGACCGACGGTATCGTGCGTATTCACGGCCTGTCGGACGTGATGCAGGGCGAAATGCTCGAATTTCCGGGCAACACTTTCGGCCTCGCACTGAACCTCGAACGTGACTCGGTCGGCGCCGTTATTCTCGGTGAGTACGAGCACATCTCGGAAGGCGACATCGTCAAGACGACGGACCGCATTTTCGAAGTGCCGGTCGGCCCGGAACTGATCGGCCGTGTGGTCGATGTACTCGGCAACCCCATCGACGGCAAAGGCCCGATCAACGCGAAGATGACCGACGCGATCGAAAAGATCGCTCCGGGCGTGATCTGGCGTAAGTCGGTGTCGCAGCCGGTGCAAACGGGTCTGAAGTCGATCGACTCGATGGTACCGATCGGCCGTGGCCAGCGTGAGCTGATCATCGGCGACCGTCAGTGCGGCAAGACCGCGGTGGCCGTCGACGCGATCATCAACCAGAAGGGCAAGGACCTCATCTGTATTTACGTCGCGATCGGCCAGAAGGCATCGTCGATCATGAACGTGGTGCGCAAGCTCGAAGAAACCGGCACGATGGAATACACCATCGTCGTGGCGGCTTCGGCGTCGGAATCGGCTGCGATGCAATACCTCGCACCGTACGCCGGCTGCACGATGGGCGAATACTTCCGCGATCGCGGTCAAGATGCGCTGATCGTGTATGACGACTTGACCAAGCAAGCGTGGGCATACCGTCAGATCTCGCTGCTGCTGCGGCGCCCGCCGGGCCGCGAAGCGTATCCGGGTGACGTGTTCTATCTGCACTCGCGTCTGCTCGAGCGTGCGGCTCGCGTGTCGGAAGAGTACGTTGAGAAGTTCACCAACGGTGAAGTGAAGGGCAAGAGCGGTTCGCTGACGGCACTGCCGGTCATCGAAACGCAAGCCGGCGACGTGACCGCGTTCGTTCCGACGAATGTGATCTCGATTACCGACGGCCAGATTTTCCTGGAAACCGATCTGTTCAACGCGGGTATCCGTCCGGCAATCAACGCCGGTGTGTCTGTGTCGCGCGTCGGTGGTGCTGCTCAGACCAAGGTCGTGAAGAAGCTGTCGGGCGGTATTCGTACCGACCTCGCGCAATATCGTGAACTGGCTGCGTTCGCGCAGTTCGCATCCGACCTCGACGAAGCCACCCGCAAGCAGCTAGAGCGCGGCCGCCGCGTGACGGAACTGCTCAAGCAGCCGCAGTATCAGCCGCTGCAGGTGTGGGAACTGGCTGTCGCGCTGTTCGCAGCGAACAACGGTTATCTGGACGATCTCGAAGTCGCGCAAGTGCTCCCGTTCGAAAAGGGTCTGCGCGAGTACCTGAAGACCAGCCACGGCGATCTGATCAAGCGTATCGAAGACAACAAAGACTTGTCGAAGGACGACGAAGGCGCATTGCATGCCGCGCTGAAGGACTTCAAGAAGTCTGGCGCTTATTGATCATTGATCGGGACATAAGAGGCTACGCGCGGTGCTCGGTGAGCGCCGCGCGGCTTCGATCAAGGAGTAAGCAATGGCTGGAATGAAGGAAATTCGCGGCAAGATCAAGAGCGTGCAGAACACACGAAAGATCACGAAAGCGATGGAAATGGTCGCCGCATCGAAGATGCGCCGCGCCCAGGAGCGCATGCGTTCCGCCCGCCCGTACGCCGAAAAGGTCCGTGCTATAGCCGCGCACATGAGCAAGGCGAACCCGGAGTACCGTCATCCGTTCATGGTGAAGAACGATGGCGCGAAGACGGCCGGCCTGATCCTCGTCACGACCGACAAGGGTCTGTGCGGCGGCATGAACACGAACATCCTGCGTGCGTCGCTGAACAAGATCGACGAACTCGATCAGAGCGGTGTGAAGATCGAAGCGTCGACGATCGGCGGCAAGGGTTTGGGCTTCCTGAACCGGCTGAAGGCGCAAGTGGTGTCGCAAGTCGTGCAATTGGGCGACACGCCGCATCTGGAAAAGCTGATCGGCGCGATCAAGGTGCAGCTCGACCTGTATTCGGAAGGCAAGATCAACGCGGTGTACCTGGCTTACACACGCTTCGTCAACACGATGAAGCAGGAAGCGGTGATCGAGCAACTGCTGCCGTTGTCGATCGACGACCTGCACAAGCAGGAAGCGGACACGCCGAAGACCTCGTGGGACTACATCTACGAGCCGGATGCGCAGACCGTGGTCGACGAATTCCTGGTTCGCTACGTCGAGGCGCTCGTCTATCAGGCGGTCGCGGAAAACATGGCGTCGGAGCAGTCCGCGCGCATGGTCGCGATGAAGGCCGCGTCCGACAACGCGAAGCAAGTGATCAACGAACTGCAGCTCGTCTACAACAAGAGCCGCCAGGCCGCGATTACGAAAGAGTTGTCGGAAATCGTCGGTGGTGCCGCTGTGGTCTGATCTTGACGACCGCGTGAAAGAACACAGTATCTAAAGGAAATGCGATGAGTACTACTGCTTTGGTAGAAGGCAAGATTGTGCAGTGCATCGGCGCCGTTATCGACGTGGAATTCCCGCGTGAGCAAATGCCGAAGATCTACGACGCGCTCATTCTCGACGGTTCGGAACTGACGCTCGAAGTCCAGCAGCAGCTGGGCGACGGCGTGGTCCGCACCATCTGTCTGGGTGCCTCTGACGGTCTGCGCCGTGGCACGATGGTCAAGAACACGGGCAAGCCCATCAACGTGTCGGTCGGCAAGCCGACGCTCGGCCGCATCATGGACGTGCTCGGCCGTCCGATCGACGAAGCGGGCCCGATCTCCTCGGAAACCACGCGCTCGATCCATCAGCAAGCGCCGAAGTTCGACGAGCTGTCGCCGTCGACGGAACTGCTCGAAACCGGCATCAAGGTCATCGACTTGATCTGCCCGTTCGCGAAAGGCGGCAAGGTCGGTCTGTTCGGCGGTGCAGGCGTGGGCAAGACCGTGAACATGATGGAACTCATCAACAACATCGCGAAGGAACACGGCGGTTACTCCGTGTTCGCCGGTGTAGGTGAGCGTACCCGTGAAGGGAACGACTTCTATCACGAAATGAAGGACTCGAATGTTCTGGACAAGGTCGCGCTGGTGTACGGCCAGATGAACGAGCCGCCGGGCAACCGTCTGCGCGTCGCGCTGACCGGTCTGACGATGGCCGAGCACTTCCGCGACGAAGGTCTGGACGTGCTGTTCTTCGTGGACAACATCTACCGTTTCACGCTGGCGGGTACGGAAGTGTCCGCTCTGCTCGGCCGTATGCCGTCGGCAGTGGGTTATCAGCCGACGCTGGCTGAAGAAATGGGCAAGCTGCAAGAGCGTATTACGTCGACCAAGACCGGCTCGATCACGTCGGTTCAGGCCGTGTACGTCCCTGCAGATGACTTGACCGACCCGTCGCCGGCTACGACCTTCGGCCACCTGGACGCAACCGTCGTGTTGTCGCGTGACATCGCATCGCTCGGTATCTACCCTGCAGTGGATCCGCTCGATTCGACCTCGCGTCAGATCGACCCGAACGTGATCGGTGAAGAGCATTACTCGATCACGCGCCGCGTTCAGCAAACGCTGCAGCGCTACAAGGAACTGCGCGACATCATCGCGATTCTGGGCATGGACGAACTGTCGCCGGAAGACAAGCTGTCGGTCACGCGCGCTCGTAAGATCCAGCGTTTCCTGTCGCAGTCGTTCCACGTCGCTGAAGTGTTCACGGGCTCGCCGGGTAAGTACGTGCCGCTGAAGGAAACTATCCGCGGCTTCGAGATGATCGTCGATGGCGAGTGCGATCATCTGCCGGAGCAGGTGTTCTACATGGTCGGCCAGATCGACGAAGCCTTCGAAAAGGCCAAGAAGATCCAGTAAAGGTCGAGTGTGATCAAGCGGGCATCACAGTGCAACGCGCTGACGTCCACGAAAGAGAAAGACACTGAGACCCTAGGAGTCGACATCAAATGGCAACCATCAAGGTAGACGTCGTCAGCGCGGAAGAGCGGATCTTCTCGGGCCAGGCGAAGTTTGTCGCGCTGCCTGGCGAATCGGGTGAACTCGGCATTCTGCCGGGCCACACGCCGCTCATCACGCGCATTCGTCCGGGCGCGGTGCGCATCGAGGCGAAAGACGGTTCGGAAGAGTTCGTGTTCGTCGCAGGCGGGATTCTCGAAATCCAGCCGGGCGTCGTGACCGTGCTCGCCGATACCGCCATTCGCGGCACCGATCTCGACGAAGCGAAGGTGGAAGCAGCGAAGAAGCACGCCGAAGAAGCGATGCAGGACAACAAGTCCGAACTCGAATATGCCACCGCGCAAGCGGAACTGGCGTATGCGATGGCACAACTCGCGGCGATTCAGCGTCTGCGCAAAGTGCACGCGAAGCACTAAAAGGCCAGTTCAAAAAGAGCCCGGAAGGACTGTTTACTTTCCCGCGAAACG
>LFJI01000119.1 GCA_001235855.1 Candidatus Burkholderia brachyanthoides | reverse complement strand
CACTCTAACAGCGTAACCTGCCTGTCGGGTGGAGGTGACCATCTCATTAAACCCCTCGCTTCGTCGAAGTCGTGGGGCTTTCAACAGGCGGCGGCGCGTTACAAGACCTCCGCCAACCGCCTTCTCTCACTGCGCTGCATGAAGTAGTTCGCGGCGATCACCTCCATGATCACCAGCGCGATGAACAAGGTCGCCAGCGCGTTCATCTCCGGATTCAGCCCGAGCCGCACGCGCGAGAACACGACCAGCGGCAGCGTCGTCGAACCGGGACCCGACAGGAACGCCGAGAGCACGAGATCGTCGATCGACAGCGTGAACGACAGCAGCCAGCCCGCCACGAGTGCCTGCGAGATCAGCGGCAGCGTGATGGTGAAAAACACGCGCAGCGGCGTTGCGCCGAGGTCGAGCGCCGCCTCTTCCAGCGACAGATTCAGCTCCCGCACGCGCGATTCCACGATGATCGCCACATAGGAAATGCACAGCATGACGTGGCCGATGAAGATCGTGAACATGCCGCGTCCCGCTGGCCAGCCGATCAGCTTCGCCATCTCGACGAACAATAGCAGCAGTGAAATGCCCCGAATGACTTCGGGAATCACGAGCGGCGCGTTGATCATGCCCGTGTAGAGCGTGAAGCCCCGGAAGCGCTCCATGCGCGTGAGCACGAAGCCCGCCCACGTGCCGATGACCACCGACGCGCACGCCGTCAAGAACGCGATGCGTAAGGACAGCCACGCGGCGTTGATGAGTTCGTCATCCGACCACAACGCGCGATACCACTTGAGTGAGAACGAGGTCCACACGGTCACAAGATTCGACTTGTTGAACGAATAGACGATGAGACTCAGGATCGGAATATTACAGAAACGCAAACCCGATGCCGAGCGCGGCGATCTGCAACTGGCGGCTCGGCTTGATCATCGCTTTTCCTCCAGTTGTTTCGCCCGGAAGTGCTGGAAAAGCGCCATCGGCACGAGCAGCAGCAGAACCATCGCGCAGGTGACGGCAGAGGCCATCGGCCAGTCGGCGTTATCGAAGAACTCGTTCCACATGACGCGGCCGATCATCAGCGTATCCGCGCCGCCGAGCAGTTCGAGAATCACATACTCGCCGACCGCCGGAATGAACACCAGCAGACAGCCCGCGATGATGCCGTTCTTCGACAGCGGCAGCGTGATCTGCACGAACGCCTTCCACGGCTTGGCGCCGAAATCGTAGGCGGCTTCGAGCAGCGTGAGATCCATCTTCGCGAGATGCGCGTAAAGCGGCATGACGAGAAACGGCAGATACGAGTACACCATACCATATACTACTATATTCGTATGATACAGATCGATCAGCGAATGAATCAGCCCGATCGACATCAGGAAGTTGTTCAGCAAGCCGTTGTTTTTGAGAATGCCGATCCATGCATAGACGCGAATCAGGAACGACGTCCAGAACGGCAGCATCACGGCCATCATCAGCAGATTACGCGTGGCCGGATTCGAGCGCGCGATGTAATACGCCATCGGATAGCCGATCAACAGACACAGCACCGTCGATACCGCCGCGACCAGCAGCGAATTCAGATAGGTCGCGAAGTAGAGACTGTCCTGCACGAGAAAGGCGTAGTGCGAGAAATCGAGCGCGATGTTCATCACGCCCTCCTTCATCGCCACGAGTTCCGTGTACGGAGGAATGCCGAGCTGACTGTCCGCGAAGCTGATCTTCACGACCAGCAGGAACGGCACGAAAAAGAGCAGCAACAGCCACAGATACGGACTGCCGATGACGAGCGTCCTGCCGCCGATGCCGAAGCGCTTGAGCAGATTCATCATGAAGTCAGCACCACACTGGCCGATGCGCTCCAGTGCACGTAGACTTCGTCGCCGAAGGTAGGCGAATCGATTTCGCCGATCGCGAGCCTCGACAGATTCGCGACCACCACCTTGCCGCTATCGAGCGTCACGTGGTAAAATATATAATTGCCTATGTACGCGATGATTGGTGATCTTGCCGCGTCCCCAGTTGTACGAACCTTCGGGCGGCTTGCGCATAAGCGCGATCCGCTCGGGACGCAGGGAGAGATGGTCACCGGCATGCCGAGCGGCCCGGTGATGCCGTGATTCACATACAGACGCACCGGCAAGTCGGCCGATTCCACGAAAATATGATCCAGCTCGTCTTCCACCACGCGCCCGTCGAAAAGATTGGTCGAGCCGATGAACGACGCCGAGAAGCGGCTGTTCGGATACTCGTACACCTGATGCGGCGAGCCGGCGAGCCGAGCTGCACGATCTGACCTTCGCTCATCACGGCGAGACGGTTCGCCATGGTCATCGCCTCTTCCTGATCGTGCGTGACCATGATGCATGGTCACGCCGACCTGATCGAGAATGTTCACCAGTTCGATCTGCGTGCGCTGGCGAATCTGCTTGTCGAGCGCGGACATCGGCTCGTCGAGCAATAGAAGCTTCGGACGCTTGACGAGGCTGCGCGCGAGCGCCACACGCTGCTGCTGCCCGCCCGACAACTGATTACGGCTTGCGCTTGGCGAACTTCGCCATCTGCACGAGTTGCAGCGCGTTGCTGACGCGATCGGTCAGATCGCTCCCCTTCACGCCTTCCTGCTTCAGCCCGAACGCCACGTTGGATTCCACCGTCATGTGTGCGGAAACAGCGCGTAGGACTGGAACATCATGTTCACCGGCCGGTTGTACGGTGGCAGTTGCGCAAGGTCTTCGCCGTCGATCAGAATCTGCCCTTCGGTCACGGATTCGAGCCCGGCCAGCATGCGCAGCAAGGTGGACTTGCCGCAGCCGGAACTGCCGAGCAGCGCGAACAGCTTGCCCTTCTTCACCGATAGATTGACGCCGCGCACAGCCGTCGTTTCGCCGAATTTCTTCACGACGTTGACGATCTGCACGAAGCTGTCGTCCGGATTCACGCCGGATGGAAAGCCGTTCGGCTCCTGGCAGCCGTTATTCGGGATATTGGGGCGTGGGGGGTGTATTGGGCGCTGCCTTCGATGCGCTCGACTGCTCACTCATGATTGCCTGTTCGACTCCTGCATGGAATGCAGGTGTGCGACCTGCGATGCTCGCACGGGTCACGAACAAAACCCCCGGAATTCCGAGGACTCAGGTCACTTCCACTTCTTACGTCATTAGAACGAGATTATCCGGTTTTTTTTCAGTTCAGTGACCGGATTTGAACTCGGTCCACAGCCGCGTCTGCAGACGCTGGATTTCCGGCGGCAGCGGCTTCAGCAGGAACATGGTCTTGATGACATCCTGCGGTGGGTAGACGGCCGGGTCGTTGGCGAGGTCTTTGTCCACGTACTTGCACGCCTCGGTGTTCGCGCTCGGGTAATACACGGCGTTGGTGATCGCGGCGTGGACCTGCGGCGTCTCGATGTAGTTGATCCACTGCAGCGCGGCGTCCTTATTCTTCGCGTCCTTCGGAATGGCCACCACGTCGAACCAGATCGGCGCGCCGCCCTTCGGAATGTAGTAGTCGATCTTGTACTGCTTCTTCGCCTCCAACGCGCGATGCTTGGCGATCACCACGTCGCCCGACCAGCCGTACGCGAAGCAGATGTCGCCGCCGACCATGTCGTTGATATAGCCCGACGAATTGAACTGAACTGCGTGATGTGCGGGCGGATCTTCTTGAGCATCGCCAGCGCTTCGCGATAGTCGGCCGGATTCGTGCTCATCGGATCCTTGCCGATGTAGTGCAGCACCGCTACGAACATCTGATCCGGCGCGTCCAGCACGGACACGCCGCAGGCTTTCAGCTTCTTGATGTTCTCCGGCTTGAAGAGGATGTCCCAGTCGTTGAGCGCGACGTTGTCGCCGAGGATCTTCTTCGCCTTGTCGACTTTGTAGCCGAGACCGGTCGTGCCGTACGCCCAGGGCACCACGTATTTGTTGTCGGGGTCCGTGCCCGCGACCAGCTTCATCAGATCGGGATCGAGACACTTGAGATTGGGAAGCTTCGACTTGTCGAGCGGCGCGAAAATGTCGGTGGCAATCTGCTTGTCCGTGTAGTTGCTGGTCGGCACGACGATGTCATAGCCCGAATTGCCGGTGAGCAGCTTGGCCTGGAGCGTGTCGTAGTTGTCGTATTTGACCTTGATCCCGGTCTGCTTCTCGAAGTTGGGGATCGTGTCCTTGGCGATGTAGTCCGACCAGTTGTACACGTTGAGCTGCTTGTCCGCCGCCGACGCCGCGAGCGGAACCAGCGTCGGCACACGCCAGGGCGGCCGCGAATTTGGCCAGCTTCGCCACGGGGATTGCCAGTTTTTCGTTCATCTCGATTCTCCCTTGTTCCGACTTTTTTACGGCGTCGTGCCACAAGCCGCCATCTCGTCCGGACGGCCCGCGCAACCCCAACCCCATCAAAAACCCGAAAACTACCATTAATCCGGGGCACGACAAAAAACAATGCACCACGTGTCGCACAAAATGTACATAGCCTGGGCGTCAGCCGCCGGAGGTCTTATGGCGTGCGGAGCGGTGGCGGAACGCTTCGTCTTGGAAAGGTCCACCCGTGCGTATGCGTCCACGTAAAGAGCGCGCATTTTAGCCTCTAACTCGCGGTGTCATGACCCAATAAAACCACACTCGTCAAACGAACACGTCACCGTGACGGCCCTTTGTAATGTCTTTATTCGTAAAGGGGCTTTCCGTACCGTGATCCGGACTTATTGCGTGTCCTGCACGTCCTGCACGACACCACACGATCATCAGGTTAAGGTGATATTAAAGGCCCCCGAGCTTACGAATAGCCAGCGGAACACGCGTTGCTAGCCATTTCGTCGTTGCGGTTGCGCATTCCTCCGATGCCGCGCCGCATCGACAAACCGGCAACGCGCGCTAGTGGTCATCTGCATTTGGCGCGCCGCCGCCGTTGCCTCGCTATCGAGGCCGTCCGCTGCATGAACACCCATCCGTCCGTGCTCGCCCAACTGTCCGCCGCCAAGCCCGATGCATCCGCTTTGTCCGCGCGGACGCTGGTACTCCTTCGCGGGCGCCGGCGCGCTGGTCGCGGTCGGCTACATGGACCCCGGCAACTGGGCGACCGCTCTGGGCGGCGGCGCGCGCTAGGGCTATCAGCTGGCTGTCGAATGTGCTGCTCGCGAGCCTGATGGGCATGCTGCTGCAATGGGTCGCATCGCGCGTGGGGGTCATCACCGGGCACGATCTCGCGCAACTGTGTCGCGAGCGTTACAGCCGTCGCACGACGCTGCTCCTGTGGATCGCCTGCGAGATCGCGGTCATCGCCTGCGATATGGCCAAAGTGGTCGGCAACGCGGTCGCCTTGCAGATGCTGTTCGGCGTTTCGCTGACGACGGGCGTGCTTCTGCCCGCGGTCGGGACCTTCGCCATGCTCGCGCTGCAAAGCCGCGGCGAGCGCTCGCTGCAACGCGTGGTGACCTTGTTGATCCTGTTCGTCGGCTTTTGCTTTGTCGTGGAACTGGCGCTCGCGCACTCCGTATGGAGCGATGCCTTCGCCGGCTTCATGCCACCGCGCGCACTTCTGCGCGATGCCGGCATGCTATGGCTGGCGGCCGGCATCCTCGGTGCGACGGCCATGCCGCACAACCTCTCTATCTCCATTCCGCGCTCGTGAAAGACCACGTCCCGACGCACGACGATGACATCATCGGCAAAGCGCTGCGCGGCGTGAACATCGACACGTTCGCCTCGCTCGGGCTGGCGTTCATCGTGAACGTGTCGCTGCTGGTGGTCGCGGCGGCGGTGTTTCATGCGGGCGGTTACACCCAGGTCGACGATCTCGCCGACGCGCACCGACTGATCGTGCCACTCGTCGAGAGCCACTGGGGGGCGGGCATCGTGTTCGCGGCGGCCCTGCTCGCGGGCGGCCTGAACGCGACGGTGACCGGCACGCTCGCCAGGCAGGTGGTGATGGAAGGCTTCCTGCGCCTCAAAATGGCGCGCTGGGCACGCGCGCTGTTGACGCGCATGCCCGCCATCGGCCCGGCGCTCGCCGCGGGCGCGAGCTTCGGGCAGCACAGATCGAATGCGCTGCTCGTGGCGACTCAGGTCGTGCCGAGCCTGCAATTGCCGCTTGCGGTGATTCCGCTGTGCGCTTCGCCTCCGATGCGCGCCTGATGGGCCGCTGGCGCGTCGCGCGCGTGCCGCTCGCGCTAGCGTGGATCTGCGCGGGCGTGATCGTCGCGCTGAACGCGACCTTGCTGTGGCAGGCGTTCGTTTCCGGTTGACATGTCCGTTGATCGAAAGGGAGCAAGCATTCGGATTGCTAAAAGTTTTCAGTTACCCTAACCAATCCTGACCGACCGATAAGCGGACCGCACACGTTCTCAGCCAGAGAACGCGCGATGGTCTGCGACCCACACGCTCGCATGCGCGCGCGGCAGCTCGAAAGCGCTCGCGCCCGGTCTCGTCGCGCGTCGTTCGGGTGAACCACAGGACGCTAACTACATGGCTCATCGCCTTCGACTGCACACTTTCCCTTGCCATCGCGCGACGCTGCGCCCGCTTGCCTTGCTTCTCCTGACGCTGGGCGCGACGACCGGCGCGCATGCCACCGTCGCCGTCCTGCAACCGGCACGTGAAGCCGCGGCATCGCAGCCGCTCGAAATCACGCTGCTCTATACCGACGACGACAAGAAGCCCCTGAACGCCGACGTGCCGAAGCAACTCACGGTGAATCTGACCAACGGCGACCTGCGTCTCGCGCCGAGGCAATACCGGCGCGTGAAGTTCTCCGCGCCGTGGCCCAATTCCGCGCGCGGCACGATCAAGATCGATCCGGTGGGTTTCGATGCGTCACCGATGCTGGTGATGCTGAATCGCCGCGACAACCAGACGCAAGTGGTTGCAGCCGAACACCGTGAAGCGCAGGCGATGGCGGCCGCGAACACGACCGCCGTGCCGACCATACCGCAGGACACAATGCTCTCCGGCCGCTTCTCGTCCTTCGAGCCGAGCTATTTCGCCGATGGCAAAAACGGCGACCAGATCGCGAAGTTCCAGTTCAGCTTCAAGTACCGTCTGCATCTGCCAGACGACCCGCGCTCGCGCGGCTTTCTCGACAACCTGTATTTCGGCTACACGCAGACGGCCATCTGGAATCTCTCCGCCGATTCGGTGCCATTTCGCGACATCAGCTTTCAGCCGCAGTTGCTCTACTACGTCGAGAATACCGGCGTGAAGAGCCCGCTTTTCACGCGCATGGGCGTGGCGGCAGGTATCGGACACGAGTCGAACGGCAAGGCCGGCGACGAATCGCGCGCGATCAACATCGTGTTCGTGCGCCCGACGTGGGAGTTCGGCGACCTCAACGCCAACCATCTGACGCTGTCGCCCAAGTTCTATTACTACCTGTCGAAAAGCAGAAATCAGGACATCGTGGATTATCGCGGCTACACTGACTTTCTCGTCAAATACGGCAGCCCGGATGGCTGGCAACTGGCGACCACGCTGCGCAAGGGGACGAAGCACTGGTACGGCAGCGTCGATGCTAATCTGACTTATCCGCTGGCTAAGCTGGTCGGCAGCGCGTGGGGCGGGTATCTGTTCGTGAGCTATTTCAACGGTTACGGTGAGGACATCCTCGACTACAACCAGCGTCATCACTGGATTGCGCGAATCGGCTACAGTATCACCCGCTGAGTTTTTTCCTATTTCAAATGCCGCGTCCGCTCTCCGCGACGCGGCGACGGGTTTGCCTCATGTCTTCGAATCTTCACGGTCTTCCCGATAGTCCCTGTATCGGCGTGTGCTCCACGCTGTTCGACGATGTCTGCAAAGGCTGCGGCCGCACGAAAGTCGAAGTGTCCAACTGGGTGTTTCTCACCGATGAGGAAAAGCGCGCGATCTGGGAACGCATCACGCGCGAGGGTACGGCGATGCGGTTCCGGTACGACAAGATTTGAGGGCTTTGGCCGTATGACCGAGTTGAAACCGATGCAGCACACCGGATAAGATGTGCCTGGCGGACCCGGAATGCTGTCTGCACCTCCGACATGGCGAAACCCGGGATGGGCTGCCATGCAGGGTTTTGCCGGTCTCCCGACACAACAAAACTGGCCTCCGAACACGAAAAAAAGCCGCTTCATGAAAAACACCCCCAAATCGTTGGACATGCATCCAACGATTTGGGGGGTCATGAGCAGGCACAGCGCGTGATTCAAGCAAGCC
>LFJI01000118.1 GCA_001235855.1 Candidatus Burkholderia brachyanthoides | reverse complement strand
GGATTGGGTCGATCAGCCGGGCGTGAAGTATCCGTACGGTCCGGTATCGATCGAAAGATGCTGCTGATATACGCGGCCGTGGTCGAACGGTCGAACAGCACCTGATGGTGGATCTCGGCGGGCAGGCTCAGGATCGCCGGATCGGTCATGCCGTCGACGACCGCCTGCAGCGAGAGATCGTACGATCGTACATTTCCAGATTGCGCGCCCGCCTGATCACTTCATGCCGGCCCGACGCTAAGCACCAGTACCGTCGTGATCAGGATGACCACGCTCGCGAGCGTCGCGCCGATCGCGACCGAGGTCGCGTGCCGGCGACCCACGATGTCCGGGGACTGGGCGGACTCCCGCTGGCTGAAAATCGTTTCAAACGCGCTCTCCTCCAGGGCGATGGCCGCTCGTCCAGCGGCGGCCAAGGCGCTCGCATCGCATCGACTGACGCAGGCTCACCCGCCTGCGCCGCTGACCCTCGCATGCCTGTTCTTGATGACATTCGTCGGATTTTAACGCCGACCACGCCCCATTTCGGCGATACGCATGATCGCTTGGATGTTTTCCCCTGCTGATAATATCCGTATTAATGTTCATTAACACGGACACGGACGGCAGCGTTCGAATCGTCCTATTCTAAATGAATATCTATCGACGATCCATGCCCTTCACGAAACCCAAACTGGACGTTTCGCGCGTTCTCGAAGTCGAAGATCTCGTCAAGGCCACGCTGACCGCGATTCTTCGCGAAAACCGCATGATGGGCAGCTCGCAGGCCGCTCTTGGATTCTCGGTGCGGGTCTCGCCATCACCGGGGGGCATACTGCTAGGTCTCGATCTCGTGAACGTCGTGAACTGACCGGTCACGGTGCTCGCCTCGCGGTGGTAAGCGGCACGGGTGCGGCACTGACCGCGCTTTCCGGGTGGCAATGGCACAAAGGTGAAAAGCGGCTTCAGAAACTTGAGCAGCATTTGCAGGCGGTGTGGCATGTGCGCCGCGACGTGACGCTCGCCCCGCCGCCCGAGCATGCGATCACCGCGCGGGAGTTCGGGCGCAAGCGCATTGCAGATGCGCAGGAGCAGACCGACGAGCTGATGCGCCGACTGATGTCGCGTCCGAAAGAGATCCCAACTGATTTCAGCTTTCCAACCGCCGGCGGCACGGCGACGCACAACCGCGAAAGCTTTACTCCGCGACGGCAACGCGTTCTTGAAGTTTCTATCGGCGGCGCGGCGGCGCGTATATCGAGAACGCGAATAGCGCGGCGATGCAAACGGGGCCGATGACAAAGAAAGCGGCGAGCACGACGAACTCCTGCGTGAGTTGCGTCGCAGCATAGATGCGCTTCTTCGTTCAATTGAGCGCATAGTTCACAAAAACTCCATTCAATTTATCGCAGGCTGGTTTTCATGGCAGCCGTGGCGGCTGCGGTCGCTGGCGCGCGCGGAAGACGCGGAAGAGTCAGGCACACCCATTCTAAGGCGATTGGGCGTCGAAAAACACAGGCGCGCGCCGCACGCATCGACAATCACTCCAAGCTAAAAGAGCATGTTCACACCGAAAGCCTGCACCGCTACGTGCATCCTCGACGGCCAGGCCCACGCTCACCTATTTTCACGACCGTCTTGCGCATCACCGATGCGTCAGGCCACTGCAAGCGCGAAACGCGCTGGCCTGCGCCGTAGCCGCACGCTGCTCGCGACTCTGCGCGACTTCAGCGACCAAGGATGCGCACGGTCAGCTATCGAGCCTGCTGGACGACATGCCTGTCGATATCCCGGCCACCCCGCGCTGCGCCAGCGCCTGCGCTGGGCCTAGACCGGAACACGCTCGCATCGACAGACACTTATCAACCCAACCTGCGAGGGGCTTCCCTCGCTCAACGGCCACTGTAAAAGAGGAAACGATGGCAACTGGCACTGTGAAATGGTTCAACGACACCAAAGGGTGTTTCGGCTTCATCACGCCGGACGACGGCACCCCGGACGGGTTCGCGCATTTCTCCGAAAATCCGAGTGTGGAAGGATACAAGCAAGTCAAGTCGCTCCAGGAGAATCAGAAGGTGATGTTCGACGTGCGGCAAGGACCGAAGGGCTTGCAGGCCGCGAACATTTCGCCGCAGTAAGAGAGAGGCGCGACGTTCGCAGCATGCCGATGCCGGTGACCCCGCCGGCATCGCGTAAACGAAATCGCCTTGCGCTCGCAAGGCTCGCATGGTGATTTGCTTTTCGGCGTTTTTTCTTCTCCTGAGTGACGGACGCATCACACGCCTTCGATCGCCACCGGTGCGCCCGGCCGCAGCGCCAGCCAATAGATCAAGGAGCGGCCCGCGAAAATCCCCGTCTCGTTACGCCGGACACCAGTGCGCTCAGCACGATCAGCCCCGAATCCACGCCAGCGTGCGTCGTCGCGAGTTCGACGACCAGCCAGAACTTCGTCACGAAGGTCACGACGATCAGCACCAGCGGCACCGCCGAACCCGGCAGGGCAGCGTGATCGTGCGCGCCACCGGCGTGCCCGACACGATGTTCATCCAGTTCATGACACTGCTCGCTTGCTTGGTAGGCAATGACCGGTGAGCGGCAACCACTTCGTCGCTCCGTCGCTCAATTTTTACGATGAAAATATTTTGCGATGCAAAGCCCGCGCGGTCAATATAAATTTCCATTGGAAAGATTGCTTTGCCGCATCCTCGATCTCAGTTTTTCGCAAGGACACCGCAAGCTGCGCGGCAACAGCCCGTGGACGCTGGCGCAGATCCGCCGTGTCGCGGACGCGTTCGACGAGCCCGCGCTCAAGCTGTTCGACACCCATCAACACACGCCCCGACGAAACCGAAAGCACCGTGCACGACGCCGTGCTCAAGCTCGGTTCGTTCGAGGTTCCGTGTCAGGCGTGGGTAGGTCAGGCGCTGGAAGCGGGCAGCCGGCCCGACTTCATCGCGCAGAAGCTGAATAACCGCTGGATCGTCAGCAAGCACGAAGGCGTGCTGCTCTACGAAGCGTGCGACGTCCACAGGATCGAAATCCTGCCACGCCGATATGGAGAAGCCGGTAATCGCCGTGGTCGACGACGACCACGCGTCCGCCGACAACCTGCACGATTACCTCGACGCCACCGGCTTCACGGCGATGACCTTCTACGGCCTCGACGCCTTCCTCGAAGCGCTGCAGCCGCAGGTCTTCGATGCAGTCGTGATCGACTGGCTGTTCGGCGCGCATACGTCGGCGGGCGCGATCCGCGCGGTGCGCGAGTCGGACAATCCGGACGCGCCCATCTTCGTGCTCACGGGCGAACTCACCACAGGCAAGGCGAGCGAGTCGGAGATCAGCCAGACCATCCGCGATTACAACGTGACCTGTTTCGAGAAACCGGCGAGGCTGGGCATTCTGGTGGCGGATCTGTCGAAGCGCCTGCTGCGCGCGTAAGACTTCGAGATCAGCGTTCGCGGTTTCACGCCGCCAGCCGGCGCGCCGTGCACGGCGCCCTTGAGCACCTCGTAGCGCACCGGCTTGAGCAAGTAGTCGAAGAACAGCACGGCCGCGCTCGGGTCCACGAGTTCGGGCGCGTAAGCGCTCACCTTGCCCAGCATGTGCAGGTCGACCAGGATCACGTCGGCGTTGTTGGCGCGCAGCCAGGCGAGCGCGCTGTCCACATCGGGCATCGCGACGGTCGCATAGCCCAGGTGTGTGAGCATCTCCAGCAACGATTCGCGGATCGACTCGTGATCGTCGATCACCAGCACGCGCGACTTGCGCAAGCCCGACGCGAGCACGGCTTCCTCGTCGCGCGACGGCACACGTTCTGCCGCCATCGCCGGCAGACTCACGCGAAACGCCGCGCCCTGTCCCACTTCGCTCGACACCTCGATGGTGCCGTCCAGCAGATCGAGCAGCCCGCGCACGACCGCGAGCCCCATGCCCGCGCCGTCGAAGCGCCGCGTGCTCGACGAATCCAGTTGCGTGAATTCCTGAAAGATCAGCGGCAACTGCTCGCGCGCAATGCCCGGTCCGGTGTCGATCACGGAAATGTCGAGTCGCTTGCCGGTGCGCAGAAAATGGACATCGACGGAACCGGTGTCAGTGTACTTGATCGCGTTGGTGACGAGGTTGGTCACGATCTGCCGCACGCGATGCGGGTCCGACTCGATCGGGCCGCGCTCGCCCACGAAATCGCCGCGCAGCGCGAGGCCCTTGGTGTGCGCCGCGGGCGTGTTCGCATCGACTACAGAATCGAGCAGGTCCGCCGGATCGAACACGGCCATGCGCAGTTCGAGCTTGCCCGCGCCCAGCCGCGCATAGTCGGTCAGATCGCGCATCTACGCTTCGAGATGACGCGCGCCCGCCTCCAGCCGTTCGATGATCTTGCGATCGCCCTCCGCGCGCAGATTCAGCGACAGCAGTTCCACCGACGACACGATCGCTTGCAGCGGCGTGCGCAGTTCGTGGCTGATTATGCCGAGGAAGGTGTCCTTGGCGACGCCCGCATCACGCGCCGCGCGGGTTGCCTGATGTTCGGCCGCGAGCGCCGAACGCTGCTGCTCGATCAGCCGCGAGCGGCGATAGCCGTTGAGCAGCAGCAACACGGTCGCGACTGCGGACATCAGGCCGAGCACGATGCCGCCGTACATTAGATAGCGAGCCACGCGTGCAACAGGTCGTAGCAGGCGCGGACCGACTGCGCATCCTCGTCGATGTTGGCGCGATACATCAGCACCTGCGCCTCCTCGAAGCGCTCCCAGGCGATCTGAAACTGCGCGGCATCCCAGTACAGGCCGTCGTAAGGCACTTCGAAGCGATGCGTCTCGTGCGCAAGCAGGCCCGAATAAAACATGTAGCCGGCCGCGCCGATCGGTGGCGCGACCGCGAGCGCGATCAGCGCGGCAGTCCACAGGCGGCGGAACCACGGGCGGCCTGTGCGGGCCTGCAAGCTGGGATCGGAGCGCGCGATCGTCATGTGGAAGCGGCGTTCAGCGGGGCGTCGCGGCGGCACATCACGGCAACGCTTCGAGCGCGCACGCCGCCCGTTCGGAGGCCACCACAATCAGCTTCATCGTCGCGCGGGTCGCGCCGACGAAGATCTTGCGTGCGGCCTGATCGTCGAGCGTGTCGAAATCGATTTCGGTCAGCACGACGCACGGCGCGGATTGCCCCTTGAAACGATAGATCGATTCGAGCAGGACATCGCCCTCGCGATACGACGGGTTGCCGAACAGGTCGTAGGTGCCGGTGAACGCACGCAGGCGATGCGGCCCGAGTTGCTCGACCGCCGTGAGCGCCGAGCCTTCGCGTCCGCGAAACGACAGCACCGCGATGTCCTGCTTGCGAAAGCCGAGCGAGAGCGCCTGCGTGATGGCGCGCTTGGTCGCCTCGACCACTTCCTCGGGATGGCCGTCCTCGTAGGTCGAGATGCTCACGTCCGAGCCGTCGAACGGACTGCCTGCGTCCAGCTGCGCGTCCGGACCCACTACCTTGCGGATGAAGCCCAGCAAATCGCGCGGGCTGCGGTAATTGGTGGTCTCGCGCAGGATGGTCCAGCCGGGCAGTTCGAGCGGCTCGCGCAGATAGAGGTTCTGCATCGGGTCTTCGAGCCACCACCACGCGCCGCCAGGATTGAGCAGGCGCTCCAGCGCCTCAACCCACGGCGCCTGAAAATCCTGCCCTTCGTCGACGATCAGCACGTCGGTCTTCCAGTGATCTGGCACCGGCACGGCGGCGAAGCGCTCCTCCAGCATCGCGAACACCTTCGGCTGGCTGAAGTCGGGCGGACGACTGCCAGCATCGCGCGCGACGGCCGCGCTCAACTGGTGATAGTTCGCAATCTTCGCTTCCTTCGGCGCGATCGCGCGGATATGGTCGGCGAGCGGCCGGTTGAAGCACACGTACAGCGCGCTCTTGCCTTGCGCGAGCACGTCGCGCATCATGCGCACGGCGAGTTGCGTCTTGCCCGCGCCGGCTGTTGCGATCACGCGCAGGCGGAACGGCTCGAACTCCAGCCGCCGCGCCCAGGTCGCAAGACCGCCCGACAGGCGCGTGACGAGCGTATTGGCCGCGCCGACCAGTACGTTGGTATCCGGCGTGAGGGAAAGTTCGTCGGCAAGAAAGTGATGGATGCGCGCGGCGGATTCGAAGCGCGGCTCATCCGGCGGCAGGATCTCCAGCACGACGCGTGGCAACTGCGCCTTGCGGCTCGCATCGACGATACGCTCCGGCGGCACGCCCGCGATCGCCGCGTTCTTCACCGTATAGTCCGGGCAATACAGCAATTCCTCGATCCGGTAGGTGCCCGCGCCAAACGCCGCCGTGAAGCGCCGATGCAGATTTTCCATCGTGCGCGCAAGCTGAACGGCGACGTTGCGCTCCTTCTGCAGATACACCTTGACCAGCCCCTGCCCCGTCTCGCGCAGGAAGCCGGCTTTCATTTCGATCATCAGCACGCGGCCGGACGGCGCGACCACGACGAAATCCGCTTCGCCGAACACCGAAAAGCCTTCGTTGATACGGGTCCAGTGCACACCGTGATAGACGGTGTAGTCATCGCAGAGCTTTTCCAGCAGCGCGAGCGTCTCGCGTTCGCGCGCGGCGGCGCCGGTTGCTTCGAGGTTCTTCCAGTCGTCGGGAACGATGCGCGCCATGAATAGTCCTGGGCTTGAGTGGACGTGGGTTGGACGTCGGAATGCGTGCGCCCATTGTACGCAACGCGACGCCTTCGGCCCCCGCTATGCCGCGTAGTCGTATTGGCCGCCGCGTTCCCGCGCGCGCTTGTACGCCGGCCGCGCGTGGATGCGGCCGAGAACGCGCGGATATGCGGCAGCGTATCGGCGGCCGCGCGCTGCGTGCCGGTTTCGAGCGGGAAGCTCATCTGGATGTCGGCGGCGCTGAAGGTCTCGCCCGCGAACCACGCCCATTTGGCGAGTTCGTCGTCCACATAGCCGAAATGCAGCTTCAGTTGCGGATCGGTGAACGTTCGATTGCAGCGTCTCGCCGATGCGCCGCGCGATCGGCTCCACGAAGAACGGCATCTTCGCGAGTCCCATGCGGACGGCCACGAGCTTGAGCAACAGCGGCGGCATCGCCGAGCCTTCGGCGTTAGTGCATTCAGTAGCCGTAGCGCACGCGGGCGGGTGAGGTGCCGTGCGGCGGCGAGAAGCGGCCTTCGCTGTAGCGCTCGACCAGATATTTCAGGATGGCGCCGGACTCGGCGAGCGTGAGAGAGCGTGAGATCGCCCTCGGTGATCACCGGCGACTTGCCGAGCGGATGCACGCAGTTCGGGCGGCGCGAGCAGCGTTTTCGGGTCGCGCTGATATCGCTTGATGCCGTACTCGACGCCGAGTTCTTCGAGCCATCCACAGCACGCCCTGCGAGCGGGAGTTGTTGAGGTGGTGAACGGTGAGCATGAATTGGTCGGCGTCTCCGAAACGCATGGGCGGCAATTTGATTAAAGCGGACGTGCACCGCTGCCGTAAACCACGGCGAGGCAGCGGCGGATTCCCGAAATCCGCCGCACGATGCCGATTTTTCCATGCGACCCGGCGCTCGAGCGTCCGGCGTCACCGTCCGAAGAATAGTTAAATCATGCCGGTCATCGTCCAGTACGTGCTCTTCGCGGCCGCATCGATGATGTGCAACCTGGCCGCTCAGACAGCCAATGTCCATCTCTATCACGACCCGTTCAATCTGGCGATGTCGGTCATCACCGGCACGCTGGCCGGCCTCGCGGTGAAGTGCGTTCTCGACAAGCACTTCATTTTCCGCTTCGCCGCCAAAAACGCGACGCACGATGCGAAGACCTTCGCGCTTTACGCCTCGACGGGCACCGTGACGACGGCGATCTTCTGGAGCACCAAAGCGGCCTTCCATGCGATCTTCCACACGGAACCGGCCCGGCTGACGGACGCAGCACTCGGCCTCGTGATCGGCACCTCGTCAAATACCGGCTCGACAAAAGATTCGTTTTCTCCGCCGTCTGAGACGTCCCGAGACATCATGCCGGAAGATGAGGTACGTCCCTTGCAAGGTCGCAGAACTTTCCGGTGCAAAAGCATCGAAAGAATGAAGGCGCGCAAGCGTCGCTTCCTGCCGAAGCAGACGACAAATCACAAGCAACCGGAAACAAGCAAAGGGGAAAAATTCGATGACGCTGATCATCTACCTGATAGACTGGCTGATGAGTTGCGAGTTGCGACGTGAGGTCGCATAGATGATTGTTTCACCTGCTAGTGTCCCGTTCCACTGATTCGCGAACAAAGTCGGTGAAGCTTTTCGAGGA
>LFJI01000117.1 GCA_001235855.1 Candidatus Burkholderia brachyanthoides | reverse complement strand
GTCTCCGATTACAGCCAAGATCCAACGTCCCCTACATTCCCGGGACGCTTCAGTTTCGGCCAACCGGCGATGCTTGACGAATGCCATCCGACAACGTTCGATTAGTTTGGCATTGGCCGCAATTTTTTCTGCGCCTCGATGGTGTCCTGGTGTCCTCGCCCAGCAAGAGAATCGGGTGAAACGTCCCCCCGTTCCAACTGAGATTTCTTTCAACGAAGTCTGAGTTGAATAGAATACGCGAACAACGCCGCCATACGCGGCCACGTTCGCTTGGTCAACCGTCGAGCCGTTTTCTTCGGTCAGCGAAAATTGCGCTTCGGAATAGTCCTCTGAACCGATTTTGTCTCGAGGCACTGGAAAAGCCTTGACAGCGTCGTTTTACCCGAATAATTCCAGTCATAAATGACATTGACTGCGCCGAAGTCTTGCGTTCCAGCCGGCTTGGCGTAGTCTCCGAACACGCCGAATTTTTTAATGCGTGACACTGTCTTGATCATGATGCTTCGCTCTCAGCGCGTTGTTTTGATGGTCGTTCGAGACCAGAGCCGCAGCGAGTCAGATCCGGAGAGCTCGCCGATGGCCAAAGCATTCTACTGAAAGAAAAGGGTGCCGAAAGCAGCGATGAAGGATAAATGTCGGTTGCCTTTTCGCGAAATGTCGGTTGCCTTTTCGCGCATTGAACGCTACCGCCGTTCGCCTCGAAAATCGGCGGCATGCGGATCTCGTCCGAACACCAAATTCCGAGACAGGGTCTCCGATATTTGGTCTTGGAGGATGTTTTCGCCAAAGCGTCGGTTAAGCCAAGCGACTTGGCGGGTGGGGCAAGCGGACGGCTCGTGCGCCGTCTGCGCTCCGTTTTGCCTTCAGTTCCGTTGTCAGAGGCCGTGTGGGCTAAAAGGCCAGCGGCAGTTGAATATCATAGCGGTCAATGGTCGCCTTAAGCTCCGCGAGCGGTTTTGCGTGCTGGTAATTGGCGAAATGCGGTGCGCTGAAATCCACTTTAGCCTGGTCATAATGGCCGACGAGCGCCATAAGCATTGCCGCATGAACGTTGAGCTCAGTCATGCGGCCGATGAAGGTGTGGCGAAACGAGTGGAAAACTTTGCGGTCGTCAGTGATTTCTCTTTCGTCCAGATAGGCGGCGAATCACCGCGTCACGTTTTTTCCCTGTCCGTTGGCCCCCGGTTTGAAATCTGGGAAGAGTTGGATTGCTCCACGCTCGCGCAGAGCGTCGACATACGGGAGGAAGCCGGATTCGACTATAGCGCGGTGAAAAGGAATGCGTCGCTGCGAGTTTGAATTTTTCGCTTTCTCAATCTCGAAAAAGTAGACGCCGCTCTCGCATTGGATGTTCTTCAATGGAAGGCTCGCGAGCTCTTCGAGGCGGGCGCCGGTGTATAGCGCGAGGAATGGCAACCAGCGATAGCCGGGTTTGTCCATGCGAGCCAAATATGCAATGGGATCGAAGATCGTCGCGAGGTCTTCCGCGGTGAATGGCTTGTAAGACCGCTTATGCTGTTGGAGCTTCGATTTGGAAGAGACTTTCGCCGCTTCGAACGGGTTCGTGCCCTCGCACAGGCCATTGCTTATCGCGTAGCCGAACAAATTGCGCAAGAAAGACAGTTTCGCGTTGATTCGGCTGGCGCTCGCGCCCGCGTCGATCAGCGCGTCTTAAAGTTGACGGTGTCTTCCAGCGCGTAGTCCTCAATCGATTTTTCGCCAACGCGTTTTTGAAAATCGGCAAAGGCGCTTCGCTTTCTTTGGCTGCGAGCGTTCGGGAGGTATTGTCGAGCTTTTTCTCTTTCTTGTATCGCGCGGCGACGTCGGAGAATAGCTTGCCACGCTTTTTCGGCGCTGAATTGGCCGTTTGCGTGGCGATCGCCGCGACGACGGAAGAGGGGAAAACACCGGCAGGTCGATCGAGGAGGCGGGAAGGCTTCCGACTGCGAAGCGGTCGCCGAACATTGCTTTGGCGAGCCCGATGTCTTCGTCCGTTTTCAGATCGCGGATCTGCGTTCCGTCAGGAAGCACAACGTCGAACTGCTTAAGCATGTCGACATTAATCTTGAAGTCGTCAGCCTTCGGGCGCGCCATCGCAATCTCCACATTAAAATGCGAGCGCGTAGAGTTTAGCTTGGCGAAAGTCCTTCGTGCGAAGCGATTTTTTGATCTCGCGGCCGGCGCGGACGAGGCGCAGATAGTAGACGCCGTAGACGCCGAAGCGATTTTTGTAGAGGTGTGGCAGCTTGTGCATAGGGGCGAAGTGGCTCACAAAGCGGCTCACCTAGCGCCCAAGCGAAAAGGGCCCACGCTCCTGAGAGCATGGGCCTTCGCGTTGATTTGGTGGCGAATCAGGGATTCGAACCCCGGACCTGCGGATTATGATTCCGTCGCTCTAACCGACTGAGCTAATTCGCCAAAATAAAGTAAAATTATTTCGACCTGTGAAACGTCTGTCAAGCTTTTCTGCGCGAATTCCTAAAAATCACGCAGAAAGGCCGCGCCAGACCGGACGCGAGGGCCTCAATCCTCGTGATACACGTTCGACTTGCGCGTGTCCTTCACTAACAGCATGCCGATCACGAACGTCACCAGCGCGATCACGATCGGATACCACAAGCCCGAATAGATATCGCCCTTGGCCGCGACGATCGCGAAGGCGGTGGCCGGCAGGAAGCCGCCAAACCAGCCATTGCCGATGTGATACGGCAGCGACATCGACGTATAGCTAATCCGCGCCGGGAATATCTCGACCAGCATCGCCGCGATCGGCCCGTACACCATCGTCACGAAGATCACAAGAATGGTCAGCACCACGATCGCCATCGGCCAGTTGATCCACGCCGGATCGGCCTTCGCCGGGTAGCCCGCGCTCTTGAGCGTGCCCGCCAGCGTCTTGTCGAACGCCGCGCCTTGCGTCTTTGCATCGGTGGCCTTGCTGTCGTAGGTGTTCACCACCGTCTCGCCGACCTTGATCTGCGCGAGCGTGCCCACCGGCGTGGCCCACGTTCTCATAGTTCAGGCCGGCCTTCGACAACGCGCTCTTCGCGATATCGCAAGAACTGGTGAATTTCGACGTGCCCACCGGATTGAACTGGAATGAGCATTCGTCCGGATTCGCGATCACGACGATCGGCGACTTCTGCGTCGCGGTTTCCAGCGCCGGATTCGTGTAGTGGGCGAGCGCCTTGAAGAGCGGGAAGAAGGACAGCGCGGCAATCAGGCAGCCCGCCATGATGATCGACTTGCGCCCGATGCGATCCGACAGCGAGCCGAAGAACACGAAGAACGGCGTGCCGATCAGCAGCGCTATCACGACCATGATGTTCACGCTGGTGCCATCGACCTTGAGCGTCTGCGTGAGGAAGAACAGTTTCATGCGAGTCTACACCGACACCGCGAGCAGCAGGATCGACACGAGGAACGGAATGCGCCACGCCCACGCGCCGAACTGCTCCTCGCCGGTGATGGTGCGCACCGCCAGAATCACGATCAGCGAGATGAACAGGCCGAGCGTCGCCGTAGTCTGGATCCAAACGGTCCACGCGCCGCGCTTGTTCGCGGGTGCATGTTCGGCCACGTAGGTCGCCGCGACGCCGTACTCGCCGCCGAGCGCGAGGCCTTGCAGGAGCCGCATCGCGATGAAGATCACCGGCGCCGCGATGCCTATGGTCGCGTAGCCCGGTAAAAAGCCGATCAGGAACGTCGACAGACCCATGATCACGATGGTCACGAGGAACATGTACTTGCCCTGACCATGTCGCCGAGCCGGCCGAACACGATCGCGCCGAACGGACGCACCGCGAAGCCCAGCAAGGTGAAGATGAAGCCGGCGGTCGGAGCCGGCGGTCGGATTGACGCCGGAGAAGAACGTCTTGCTGATATAGATGGCGAGCGAGCCCGCCAGATAGAAGTCGTACCACTCGAAAACCGTGCCCAGCGATGACGCGAAGATGACCTTGCGTTTCTTCCGCCGTCATCGGCGCGTGGGGAAATGCGCCCCTCAACCGTAGCCATGAATCGTCTCCCTTTCGTCCTTGATATTCGGGTTCCATCGGTTCGCGCGCGCGAACCGATGGAACGATTACTGGAACGAAAACTTACGGCATTCTGACGTGTACACAGCCGCAACAACGTGTGCAATCGAGTGATGTGTGGCTAAAATCTGACTTCACACATCGAAAGCGCTACGTATTTCCATTATCGTTGTTGAACGTGCAAAGCAAGCGAATCTGACGCTCAGGGTTTGTCCCGGCTAGGATATAAACCCGCTGCAAGCTGACGCGAACGAAGGTTCCGGCGAATCTCGGTGCTCTACCTGATACACATGATCCTCGATGGCGAGCGCGCCGCCGTGCATCGTTGTGATCTCCTTGACGATAGCAAGGCCTAGTCCGCTGCCGTCGCCCTCGCGCCCGAGGATGCGATAGAACCGCTCGACTACGCGACTGCGCTCGGCGGGCGGAATGCCGAGGCCGGTGTTTCCACTTCGAGATGGACGATGTCGATATCGTGCTCCTCGGTCCGCACCCGCACCGTGATGCGCCCGCTGTGCGGCGTGTAGAGGATCGCGTTGTCGATGAGATTCGACAGCATTTCACGCAGCATCACGACATTGCCTTCCACTTCGACCGGATACGGCGGCTCCTCATAACCGAGGTCCATGCCCTTGGCGAGCGCCGCCTGCACCCAGTCGCGAACGGCGAGACGCGTGAGCGTCGTCAGTTCGATGCGCGAAAAGATCTGTCCCGTCGCGCGGTTCTCGGCGCGTGCCAGCGCAAGCAGTTGCGTGACGAGCCGCGCCGCGTGCTCCGAACTCGTCGCGATCTGCTCGAGCGAGCGCTGCACTTCTATCAACACATCCTGACGCAGCGCGAATTCCGCCTGCATGTGCAGGCCCGCGAGCGGCGTCTTCATCTGATGCGCGGCATCGGCGATGAAGCGCTTCTGGAACTCCATGTTTTGTTCGAGGCGCGTCAGCAGATCGTTGAACGATGCGACCAGCGGCGCGATCTCAGGCGGCGCCTGACCGGCTTCGAGCGGCGAAAGATCGTCGGGCCGGCGCGCGCGGATATTCGACTGCAACGCATGCAGAGGCGCGAGCCCGTGCGAGAGCCCGAACCACACCAGGATGATCACGAGCGGCAGGATCACGCCCGTTGGCAAGCTGGCTGCGCTTGTCGAGCGTCTCGGCCACTTACACGAGCACGGGCTGCGTGCTTTCCGGATCGCGTCCGGGCGTGAGTCCGGGCGTGAGTCCGGGCAGATCGACCATCGTATAGGCGACGCGAATATCGTTGCCGCGCAGCCGGACATCGTCCCGAAACTCGACGATGTCCGGCTGCGGCCGGTCGTCTTCATGCGGCAACGGCATGTCGCGGTCGCCGCTGACCAGTTCGCCGCGCGTGCCGAGCACCTGGAAGAACATGCTATCGACGTTGTCGGCGCGCAGGAAATCGCGCGTGGCGTCGGGCAGGCGCAGTTCGGCGACGCCGTTGACCGGCTGGATCTGCCGCGCAATCATATAAACATGGCTTCGAGCGCGCGGTCGAACGGCCCGTTCGCGATCGACTTGGCGACCAGATACGTGACCGTGATGCTCATCGGCCAGAGCAGCAGCGGCGCAAGTATCCAGTCGAGAATTTCGCCGAACAGCGAGCGTAGATGCGTCTCGGCGGCCGGCTCCAGATCGTCGGGCGGCGCGAGAACGGATTGGCGTAGCGGGCGTCGCGCCGGGCGTCGGAATCGGCGGCTTCCGCGTGGCTCGCGGATTCGCGCGACTCGGTGGAAGCGGGCGACGCCATACGCTTATTTATAGTGATAGCTGGCCGCTTCGCCCGATGACTGCGGCTCGGCGCCGTTGGTTGCGGCACCGGCCTTCTCCAGCGTGTAACCGAGGCCGCGTACCGTGATGATCTTCGCGTCGCTCGATTCGATCTTCTTGCGCAGCAGCCGGTGCACGTAGACCTCGATGTCGTTGTTGCCGACTTCCTCGCCCCATTCCAAGTGGTTGACGAGCTGTTCCTTGGACACGAGGCGGTCCATGCGTTGCAGCAGCACCTCGAGCACGCCGAGTTCGCGCGCGGACAAATCGATCACCTGATCGCCGATGGTGGCGATGCGCTCGACCTGATCGAACGACAGCGAACCGTGCTTGACGACCGTCGGGCCACCGCCCGCGCCGCGTGAAGCGCCCGCACGCGCGCTTCGATCTCGTTGAGTGCGAAGGGCTTGGCCATATAGTCATCCGCGCCGAGGTCGAGACCCTTCACGCGTTCGTCGACGCTATCGGCCGCGGTGAGGATCAGAACGGGCATCTGCGAATTGCGCATGCGCAAACGCCGGAGCACCTCGAGGCCCGGCATGAGGGGCAGGCCGAGGTCGAGAATCAGCAGGTCGAAAGGCTGCAGGGAGAGGGCGGTACCGGCCTCGACACTATGCTTCACATGGTTGACGGCGTATCCCGATTGGCGGATTGATCGAACGCGGCCGTCCGCGAGTATGCTGTCGTCTTCGGCAATGAAGATTCGCATCGTGTGCGCCTTCGTGCACGTTGGAGCGCATCGGCATTGCCGGCACCACTTGTGCCCGGCGCGGCGGTCTCCAGTGTTCGTGGTTTTTGCGCGGTTCAGGCGGCGTGGAAAAAAAGCAGCGCCACGACGATCGGGCTTGCAAAAAATCTGTTTTTTTATACAGTATCTGTGAGAGTAAACCGGGACATTTTCCAGGCTCGATTGAGCAGCGGAAAAGCCCGTGAACACTGCCTCAGACACCGTTCATCATAGCAAAGGACGATTTATGGAAGAAAGCAAGAAAGGCCCGGCTGGCATGACTGCGGAGAAGAGCAAGGCATTGGCCGCAGCGCTCTTGCAGATCGAAAAGCAATTCGGCAAAGGGTCGATCATGCGGCTCGGCGCAGGTGAGGCGGTCGAAGACATTCAGGTGGTCTCCACCGGTTCGCTCGGACTGGATATCGCGCTCGGCGTCGGCGGTTTGCCGCGCGGCCGGGTCGTGGAAATCTACGGTCCGGAATCGTCGGGCAAGACCACGCTCACGCTGCAAGTGATCGCGGAGATGCAGAAGGTCGGCGGCACGGCGGCGTTCATCGACGCGGAACACGCGCTCGACGTGCAATACGCATCGAAGCTCGGCGTGAACGTGCCGGAACTGCTCATCTCGCAACCGGACACGGGCGAGCAGGCGCTGGAAATCGCGGACGCGCTGGTGCGCTCCGGCTCCATCGACATGATCGTCATCGACTCAGTCGCGGCGCTCGTGCCGAAGGCGGAAATCGAAGGCGAAATGGGCGACTCGCTGCCCGGTCTGCAAGCGCGTCTCATGTCGCAGGCGCTGCGCAAGCTCACCGGCACCATCAAGCGTACGAACTGCCTCGTCATCTTCATCAACCAGATCCGCATGAAGATCGGCGTCATGTTCGGCAACCCAGAAACCACCACGGGTGGTAACGCGTTGAAGTTCTATTCGTCGGTGCGTCTGGACATTCGCCGTATCGGCTCCATCAAGAAGAACGACGAAGTCATCGGCAACGAAACGCGTGTGAAGGTCGTGAAGAACAAGGTGTCGCCACCGTTCCGCGAAGCCATCTTCGACATTCTGTACGGCGAAGGCATTTCGCGTCAGGGCGAAATCATCGACCTGGGCGTGCAGGCCAAGCTCGTCGACAAGGCGGGCGTCTGGTACAGCTACAACGGTGATCGTATCGGTCAGGGCAAGGACAACGCGCGTGAATTTCTGCGCGAGAATCCGGACATCGCGCGCGAGATCGAGAACAAGATCCGCGAATCGCTGGGTGTCGCCGCGCTCGGCGAAGCCGTTGCCGTGAGCGCGGAAGCGGCCGATGAAGAGTAAGTCTCAAGTCGTTACCATGCGTAATAGCCGGTTCGGACCGAAGACTGGCGGGCAGGGCGGAACGCGTGCCTGTGTAGATGGTTCTAGATGGTTCGAACCGCGCGACCGATTCAAACGATGCAGATGACGTGAATGGCGAAGCCGGTTCCGGCTTTGCCTCTTCCAATCACGCTGCACCCGATGCGAGCGTCGGGAGTGCGGATCGCACGAAGCGTCTTGAGCACGCCCGGACATTGCTCAAGCAAGCGACCGAGCAGCCGAAAGCCGTTCTCGCCGCGCATCGACGTAATGCCTGCAGCGCTGCGGAAACCGCGAGAACGGACGGCAACCACAACGTGCGTCATGCAGGCGTCGCGCAACCCAAGCCTCCGGTTTCAACTCCAGAACCCTTCGCCAATCCCTACGACGACGCCGATCCATTCGAGCCGTTCGAACAATACGCACCATCGAATCCTGATTCCTCAGGCATCGATTCCGTCGAAGCCGGTGAAACGGTCTACAGCCGATCGAACGAGCGCAAGCGCAAGACCTTCGTCCAAGGAAGCACGCAACGCACGTCGCCCGCAACCGTCGCTCAAAGACGCATTGACTCAGGTTATTTGTTACCGAGCGAGGCTCGTTGCCTCAAGTATTTTG
>LFJI01000116.1 GCA_001235855.1 Candidatus Burkholderia brachyanthoides | reverse complement strand
AGCAAATCGCCAAAGAAGTAAATAGCTCCCTCATGGGGATTTTGAACTGGTCTCTCTTGCGCTCAGAACATGCGGACAAGCGGACGCGGCGCACCAGGGCGCGGCCCTCGCATCCCGGAATGAACGGAGAACAATGGCATCGTTAAGCAAACCAGAAACAAACTGGACTTACCCGCCGATGCACGCGCGACCTTTGCATGGCTGCATACGCTCAGACCGCGCATTCGACGTGAAACGTTTGCCCACTGGCGCGGTTCGCCTCGAACGCCGAGTCGCCCGTGATCGGTATTGCAAATCAGGGTCTGGGGTGACGTTACGAGGCATGGCATGCCGAGTCAACGTGATCAACGCAATATCACGTTTCGTCATGGCAGACAACGAGGGTGGGGGCGCAAAGCGAGACGCGCTCGACCTGAAGCTTACGGTCGAGGCAGAAGACTTTTACTGAATGCAGGCGCGGCCGGGAAGATTGCCCGGCCGCGCGAAGAAAAGCACAAAAGTGCGCTAAAGCGCGCTCGCGCGGCGTTATTGCTGCGGCTTGTTCGACAGTGCGAGACGCAGCAGATCGGCGACGGTATTCACGGACAGCTTTTCCATGATGTTGGCGCGATGCGCCTCCACCGTCTTGATGCTGATGCCGAGATCGTCCGCGATCTGCTTGTTCAGCCGGCCCGCGATGATGCGCTCCAGCACCTGATGCTCGCGCGCAGTGAGCTTGCCGAGCCGTTCGGCGGCGGCGCGCTGCTGCTGCACGCTGGTGCTTTCGGTGCGCGCCTTTTCGAGCATGCGCTCGACCAGCTTGCGCAGTTCCGCTTCGTCGAAGGGCTTCTCGATGAAATCCATCGCGCCTTTCTTCATCGTGGAAACGGCCATCGGCACGCCGCCGTGACCCGTCACGAAGATGATTGGCAGAAGCGAATTCTCGGCGATCAGCTTTTCCTGCAGTTCGAGCCCCGTCATGCCGGCCATGCGCACGTCGAGGATCAGGCAGGCGATCGCGCCGGAATGCGCGATCGGCAGATAGACGTCGAGGAACGATTCCGCGCCGGAGAAACATTGCACGCGGTAGCCGTTCGCTTCGAGCAGCCAGCGCAAGGAATCGCGCACGGCTTCGTCGTCATCGACGACGAAAACGGTTTCCTGAGTGGTGACAGTGCTCATATTTCTCCTGTTACTGTTCGTTGTCTCGTATGTTCGTCTTTTGCGTCGGTGCCGCCGGATCGGATGAACCATCCACTTCGCCGATCGGCAGGTTGCAATGGAAGGTCGCGCCCGTCACGTTGCCGTCCGCTTCGACGTTGTTGACTACCCAGAGCCGTCCGCGGTGCGATTCGATGATCGAGCGGCAGATATTCAGTCCCATGCCCATTCCATCAGATTTCGTGCTGTAGAATGGTTCGAAAAGCCGTTCAGCGGTGGCTTCGTCGACACCTGGTCCCTGATCCACCACGCTGATGCAGACGAAGCCGCCGTCCATGCGCTGCACGACCACGCGAATCATCGGATCGACGGCGTTCAGTTTCGCATCATGCATGGCTTCGGCGGCGTTTTTCAACAGGTTGACCAACACTTGCTCGATCAAAACCGGATCGACGTAGATCACCGGCATGCGCGAACGGATTTCCGTGACGATGCGGATCTTGCGTTTGCGCGCTTCGATCTCGGCGAGACCGACCGCATCCGCGACGATATCCGATGCGCGCGTGGCCTGACGCTTGGGTTCCGAGCGCTTTACAAACTCGCGGATGCGCTTGATGATCATGCCCGCGCGCACCGCCTGCTGGGCGGTTTTTTCGAGCACCGGCAGCAGCGTTTCCTGCGTCATGCGCCCGGACTTCACGAGCGCGACGCAGCCGGAGCAGTAGTTGTTGATCGCGGCGAGCGGCTGATTCAGTTCGTGCGCAAGAGAGGACGCCATTTCGCCCATCGTCATCAGCCGGCTGGTGAATTGGAGCTTTTCCTCTTGCTGGTGCGCTAGTTCCTGCGCCTGCTTGCGCTGCGTGATGTCGGTCGCGATCTGCATCTGCGCGAGGTGGCCGTCCACCCACTGAATGTACTGGCGGCGCACCTCGAACCATTTCTGGATGCCTTCGACATAGACCTCCTGCGCGTCCGCCGAGTTTTCGGTGAGCGCGGCAGCGGGCAGACCCGCGTAGGTATCGACCATGTCGATGGTGTCGGACGACGAACTTGGCACGCCGCTGTCGAAGCCCGCGCCCGCCAGTTGCAGATGCCCGTCCGGGCGAATGCCGAACAGGTGGCGGTAATAGCGGTTGGCGAACAGCAGTTCGGCCTCGCCGGCGGCGAGCACGGAGACTGCGGCGTCGAGGCTTTCCAGCACCGTCGTGAAGCGTTCGTGCGCGGCGGCGAGTTCTTCGCGCGCGCGCTTCGGTTCGGTGATGTCGGTCATCGACGACATCCAGCCGGTCTGGCGGCCCGAACTGTCGATCAGCGGCGACACGTACAGGCGCGCGTGGAATAACGAACCGTCCTTGCGACGCACGCGCAACTCGAAGCCGGAAGAGGGAGCCTTGCCGCGCAGCGTCATGTCGAGCTGGCGTTGCATTTTGGGATGCGCGTCCCGCGGCCAGTACGGGAACGGCGCGTGCTTGCCGCACAGATCGCTTTCGTCCCAACCTGTCATGCGGCAGAAGGCCGGATTCACGTGCGTGATGCGGCCGTGCATGTCGAGCACACGCATGCCGATCAGCACGGAGTTTTCCATTGCGCGGCGGAAGAAGGCTTCGGCATACAGCGCCTGCTGTGCCTCGAAGCGCTGGCGCGTGTGCTTCCAAAGGCTCCACAGGCTCCACAACACGAAGCACGACAAATCGGCGACCAGCCATACCAGCGTGTTGTTGGTGAAGTTGGTCAGCTGCGGATACGAGTACACACGCACCGACAGGCCCTGACCGGGCGGGTCGAGCGGCAGGTCGTAGAACATGTCGCGCGGCAGGCGCGGACGGCTCGACGTGGTCGTCAGCTCGCGATTGTTCAGGTCGGTGATGGAAATCTTGTATTTCGCGGACAACTCGCTAGGAATAGCGTGCTTCAGTATTCCTTCGATCGAGAACACCGCCGCGATCGATCCGAGGAATTCGCGGTCGCGGAACTCCGGCGTTTGCAGCGTGATGTAGCCGTTGCCGAGATCGTCGTAGAGCAGCGGGGAGTAGACCTGACGGCGCGTGCTGCGCGCTTTGTCGAAGGCGGCCTGCACGGCCTCGTCCATTTGCGTGTCGTTGGGCTTGGCGAGGCGGGAACCGAGCACCGGCAGCGGTGTATTCGGCCAGCGAGGCTTGTGCTCGCTGGTGTACCAGTTCATGTAGAGGATCTCGGGATACCCCTGCATGATGTCGGTGGAGGACGTCTGGAAGGTCTGCGGGTCGCCGTGGCCGCCGGCGATGTCGCGTGACAGCGCCTGAATTTGCTCCTGCGCGCCGGTCATGGACAGGCGGATTTGCTGCTGCGCCCACGCGACGTTGCGATACAGCGTGTCTTCCTGTTGCTGCTGCTCGCGCCGGTTGAGGCTCCACAGAATCAGACTCATCACCACCAGGAAGAGCAGAATGGAGATGAGCGGCGTCAGCAAATAAGAATTCGACCACCACGGTCCGTGGTGCCAGCGGGAGGGCGACGCGTCGGTCGGCTTGCGTGCGACCCGTGTCGAGCGTTTGAGCCGGTAAGTCAACATGGGACCGATTGTAACGCAGCGTCCGATTGTTAATTGGCGTAAAAAGACGGTAAAGAAGCGAAGCGCGAACGACAATAAAAGGAGGAGATACGTCTGACCAACAAGCCCTTATCGGACGGTGCATCGCAGCAATTTTCTGCATTATGAGATTAATTCTCATAATTTGAAAAAATCCTTGCTTCAGCCTCAGGACCCTCTTTAGAATGAATGCCGGCACGCAGCCCGCGTCCGCTTTCGTGCGAGCGTACGCTGGCGGTTCCCAGAGTGTTCCTCACATCAGGAGACGAGCATGTCCGCTGTACCCGACGAAGTTCTCAAATATGTCACCAACGCCAAGGACGACGATCCTCAGGAAACCGCCGAGTGGCTCGACGCGCTCGACGGCGTGATTTCCGCGGTCGGCCCTGACCGTGCGCATTACCTGATCGAGAAGCAGATCGAATTCGCTCGCGTACATGGCGAGCACCTGCCGTTTTCGGCGAACACGCCGTACATCAACACCATCCCTGTCGCCGGCCAGGCCAAGATTCCGGGCGACCAGGACATCGAACACCGCATCCGCTCGTACACGCGCTGGAACGCCATCGCGATAGTGTTGCGCGCGGGCAAGGACACCAACGTCGGCGGCCACATCGCATCGTTCGCATCGGCGGCGACGCTGTATGACGTCGGCTTCAACCACTTCTGGCACGCACCCTCGAAAGATCACGGCGGCGATCTCGTGTTCGTGCAGGGCCACTCGTCGCCGGGCGTCTACTCGCGCGCGTTCCTGCTCGGCCGCCTGACCGAGAAGCAGCTGAACAACTTTCGTCAGGAAGTGGGCGGCGAGGGCATCTCGTCGTATCCGCATCCCTGGCTGATGCCTGACTTCTGGCAGTTCCCGACCGTGTCGATGGGCCTGGGCCCGATCATGGCGATCTATCAGGCGCGCTTCATGAAGTACATGGAAGCGCGCGGAATCTGCAAGACCGAAGGCCGCAAGGTGTGGGCGTTCCTCGGCGACGGCGAAACAGACGAGCCGGAATCGCTCGGCGCGATCGGCATGGCCGGCCGCGAGCGGCTGGACAACCTCGTGTTCGTCATCAACTGCAACCTGCAGCGTCTGGACGGTCCGGTGCGCGGCAACGGCAAGATAATTCAGGAACTCGAAAGCGAATTCCGCGGCGCGGGCTGGAACGTCATTAAGGTGATCTGGGGCAGCCGCTGGGATGCGCTGTTCGCGCGCGACAAGTCCGGCGCGCTGATGTGCCGCATGATGGACGTGGTCGACGGCGAGTACCAGACGTACAAGTCGGAGTCAGGCGCCTTCGTGCGCGAGCACTTCTTCAACACGCCGGAACTGAAGGCGCTGCTCGCCGACTGGTCCGATGAGGACATCTGGGGCCTGAACCGCGGCGGACACGATCCGCACAAGATCTACGCGGCTTTCTCGGCCGCGACGCAGACGAAGGGCCAGCCGACCGTCATTCTCGCCAAGACCATCAAGGGTTACGGCATGGGCGAGCACGGTCAGGCGATGAACATCACGCACCAGCAGAAGAAGCTACCGATCGAAACGCTGAAGAAATTCCGCGACCAGTTCCGCCTGCCGATCACCGACGAGCAGATTGTCGACGTGCCGTACATCACCTTCGAGGAAGGCTCGAAGGAACTCGAGTACATGCGCTTGCGCCGTCAGGAACTGGGCGGCTATCTGCCCGCGCGCCGCCAGAAGGCGGAATCGCTGCCGGTGCCGGCGCTCGCCGCGTTCGAACCGCTGCTCAAGGGCACGGGCGAAGGCCGCGAAATCTCCACGACGATGGCGTTCGTGCGGATCCTCAACATCCTGTTGAAGGACAAGACGCTCGGCAAGCGCGTGGTGCCGATCGTGCCGGACGAGTCGCGTACCTTCGGCATGGAAGGCTTGTTCCGCCAGATCGGCATCTGGAATCAGGACGGCCAGAAGTACGTGCCGGAAGACTCCGACCAGCTCATGTTCTACAAGGAATCAGAGACGGGTCAGATTCTGCAGGAAGGCATCAACGAAGCCGGCGGCATGTGTGACTGGATCGCGGCCGCGACGTCGTATTCGACGCACGGCGAGACGATGATCCCATTCTACATCTTCTATTCGATGTTCGGCTTCCAGCGCATCGGCGATCTGGCGTGGGCGGCGGGTGACATGCGCGCACGCGGCTTCCTGCTGGGCGGCACGGCTGGCCGCACGACGCTGAACGGCGAAGGCCTGCAGCACGAAGACGGCCACTCGCTGCTGTGGGCGGCGTCGGTGCCGAACTGCGTGAGCTACGACCCGACCTTCGGCTATGAACTCGCCGTCATCATGCAGGACGGCCTGCGCCGAATGGTGCAGGATCAGGAGGACGTGTACTACTACATCACCGTGATGAACGAGAACTACGAGCATCCGGCGATTCCCCAGGGCGATGCGGTTGCGGCCGACATCATCAAGGGCATGTACTCGTTCAAGAAGGCCGACGCTTCGGGCAAGGGTCCGCGCGTGCAGCTGATGGGCGCGGGCACGATCTTCAACGAAGTCATCGCCGCCGCCGATCTGCTCAAAAACGACTGGGGCGTCACGGCCGATCTGTGGAGCGTGCCGAGCTTCACCGAACTGGCCCGCGAAGGTCAGGCGTGCGGGCGCTGGAATCCGCTGCATCCGGCCGATGACAAGCGTGTGCCGCACGTCACCAAGCTGCTCAAGGACGCGCAAGGCCCGGTGATCGCATCGACCGACTACATCCGCGCGCTGGTGGATCAAATTCGCGCGTACGTTCCGAACAAGTTCGTGGTGCTCGGCACCGACGGCTTCGGCCGTTCGGATACGCGTGAAGCGCTGCGCCACTTTTTCGAAGTCGACCGCTACTGGGTTACGCTGGCCGCGCTCAATGCGCTGGCCGACGAAGGCACGATCGAGCGCAAGGTCGTCGGCGAGGCGATCAAGAAGTACAACCTCGACCCGTCCAAACCCAACCCGATGACCGTCTAAAGGCATCGCCCCCGTGTGTTGTGACGCGCCTCTCTGCGAAGCGGAGAGGCGCGCGTGCAACCCAGGAGACACTAATAATGAGTCAAGCGATCGAAGTCAAAGTGCCGGACATCGGCGATTTCAAGGACATCCCCGTGATCGAGGTGCTGGTCAAGGTGGGTGATACGGTGGAGCCGGAGCAGTCGCTCGTCACGCTCGAATCCGACAAGGTGACGATGGATGTGCCGAGTTCGGCGGCGGGCACCGTCAAGGAAGTGAAGGTCCAGGTGGGCGACAACGTGTCGGAAGGTACGCTGATCGTGATTCTGGAAGGCGGCGCATCTGCATCTGGTTCCGGCGAAGCGCTGAAGCAGGAAGCTTCCGCACCCGTACCCGCTGCGAGCGGTGGCGGCACGACCGAAGTGAAGGTGCCGGACATCGGCGACTTCAAGGACATTCCGATCATCGAAATTTCGGTGAAGGTAGGCGACAAGGTCGAGAAGGAACAGTCGCTCGTCACGCTCGAATCCGACAAGGCGACCATGGACGTGCCGTCGCCCGCAGCGGGCACGGTCAAGGAACTGAAGGTCCAGGTTGGCGACAACGTGTCCGAAGGTTCGCTGATCCTCGTGCTCGAAGGCGGTGGCGGCGCGGCCGCTTCCGCACCGGCTCCGGCTCCCACGCCCGCCAAGGCCGAAGTGCCTTCCGACGCGCCGGCCAAGCCTGCGCCCGCGAAGGAAGCGCCGTCCGCGCTCGCGCAAGCGCCGGTGATGCCAGCAGGCGACGGTTCGCGCACGTCGAGCCACGCATCGCCGTCGGTGCGCAAGTTCGCGCGCGAACTCGGCGTCGATGTGTCGTGTGTGCAGGGCACGGGTCCGAAGGGCCGCATCACGCAGGAAGACATCACCGCGTTCGTGAAGGGCGTGATGATGGGCCAGGGCGCGAAGCCTGCGGCGCCTGCCGGCGGCGAACTCGGCCTGTTGCCGTGGCCGAAGGTCGACTTCACCAAGTTCGGTCCGGTCGATCCGAAGCCGTTGTCGCGTATCAAGAAGATCTCGGGCGCGAACCTGCATCGCAACTGGGTGATGATCCCGCACGTCACGAACAACGACGAAGCGGACATCACGGATCTCGAAGAACTGCGCGTCAAGCTGAACAAGGAACACGAAAAAGCCGGCGTGAAGTTCACGATGCTGGCGTTCGTCATCAAGGCCGTGATCTCGGCGCTGAAGAAGTTCCCGGACTTCAATGCGAGCCTCGACGGCGATAACCTCGTCTTCAAGCAGTACTACCATATCGGGTTCGCGGCCGATACGCCGAACGGCCTCGTCGTTCCGGTGATCCGCGATGCGGACAAGAAGGGTCTCGTCGATATCGCCAAGAAAATGGCGGAACTGTCGAAGCTGGCGCGCGAGGGCAAGCTCAAGCCCGATCAGATGCAGGGCGGCTGCTTCTCGATTTCGTCACTGGGCGGCATCGGCGGCACGCACTTCACGCCGATCATCAACGCGCCCGAAGTCGCGATCCTCGGCCTGTCGCGCGGCTACCAGAAGCCCGTGTGGGACGGCAAGCAGTTCGTGCCGTGCCTCACGCTGCCGATGTCGCTGTCGTACGACCATCGCGTCATCGACGGTACGGCGGCAGCACGCTTCAACGCGTATCTGTCGGCGATTCTGGGCGATTTCCGTCGCGTCATTTTGTGATCGTTTGATCGTAGCGCGCGCTTCGTTTCTAAAAGGCCAGTTCAAAAAGAGCTCGGAAGGACTGTTTAACTTTCCCCCGAAACGATTAATCTTGGATGCCTGAACAACGGATCAAGGAATGTCGGTGCCTATCATCGATGACGAACTGTGGGCACCGATCGAACCACGATTTGCGCC
>LFJI01000115.1 GCA_001235855.1 Candidatus Burkholderia brachyanthoides | reverse complement strand
TCTCTACTCCTGTGCTAGCAGGTGAAACAATCATCTATGCGACCTCACGTCGCAAGGCGGCGTCCAGCCAGTTCGGCGAACGCGCCACGTAAAGCACCATCGGCAAGGTGTCCTCACCCCCAGAAAATCTGCTCGTTGACGACGAAAGTCGGCACGCCGAACACGCCTATCGACACGGCGCGCTCGTTGTTGTCGCGTAGGCGCGTCCTGATGTCCTCGTCCTCGATGCGCTGCAACGCGTCCGGCAGGCCGATGCGCTCGCACAGCGCGGCGAAGCATTCCGGCGACGAGCAGTCGCGCCCTTCGCGCCAGATGTATCGGAAGATCTCACGTACGACATGGATGTCGCCCTCGGCGAGCACGGCCAGCCACAGCGCCTTGTTCGGATCGAACGGATGCGCCGGCGGCATCTTGAATGGAATGCCGAGTTGCTCGGTGCGGAACAGCGCATGCCGGTACGTGAAGATGCGCTTCGACGGAATCGTGGTGGCGTGCGGCTGGCCTCACCGGTCAAGCAGCTTAATCAACTGGACGGGCGTCAGCGCGAACGGCATGTCCGGCCATTTGTCGTGCTGCTCGAGCAGCAAGTACGAGAACGCCGAGATGAAATCGAAAAAGAAATACGGCTGACCGAGGGCGGTCGAGTGGGCGTTCATGTTCGTTTCTCTCTTCCTTTAGCCGCGCAGCGGGCGCTTGGGCCTCATCGTGTGCTTCAGGTGCTGCCCTGTGGGTGTCCCGCATCCGGTTCGACGTGCGTTTCGTCGTGATCGGTGTCGTCATGCGCAGTGTGCCCGGCGTCCGTGGTGTGCGTGGTGGCCGGCGCATGCGCGAGCCGCTGTCGCACGAAGCCGATATGCTCGCGCAGCACATAGAACTGATCGGCGGCGGGCGAGCGGCATTTTCATGCGATTCACCGACGTTTCGATGGCGTCGATGCGCTCCAGCAACGCGTCGCGCTGATCGCTTCGCGCTCGATCGTGATCAGCGCGCCGTACCAACGGTAGATGTGCGATTTCACGCGCCACCGGTACAGGCCCGCAAGCCGGGAATTAGCACGACGATCAGCGGCACCAGCACGACCAGCACGCGATCCGCGAGACTCGCGACTCAGAACGGCAGCGTGCGATAAAGAAAGCTCTTGCCCGACTTGTAATAGCGCTCGGCGTTATCGCTGATACGGAATTCATATGCGAGCGGCGCGGGAAACGCGTTGGCGCGCTGGAGTAGGTTGGCGCGGCTGTGTACCTGGCGCGCGGCTTCGATCAGCAGATCCGATAGCGCCGGATGCAGGCTATCGCGCGCGACGAGTTCGGCCGTCGGCGCGACCGTATGCACCGGATGCGGCGGCAGATTACGCGCGAAGTCGAACGCGCCCATCGGAAAGTCGATGGGCGTGAGAAAGGGGAAGCGGCACGCGTAGGCGTCGGCCTGTGCGAAGTCCATGAACCGCACGCCCGGCGTGCGCAACAGAGCTTGGCCATGGTCGCGGCTGGGCGGGGAGTCGCCGGTCAGGAACACGGCGTCGGCCTTGCCGGATTCGAGCGCGTCGGCGGCCTGATCGCCGGCGAGCGGCAGCAGATCGGTGTCGCCGCCCGGCTCGATGCCGTTGGCCTTCAGCAGTTGCAGTGACAAGACGCGCGTGCCGCTGCCTTCCGCACCGATCGCGAGCCGCTTGCCCTTCAGTTCCGACAGCCGCGTGACCAGCGCGCCGCGATAGAACTCGGTGAGCGGCACGTACGATACGCTGCCGAGCGATTCCAGATGTTCGTGCGTCGTACCGGGCTGGGTCATGCCGCCCTGCACGGAGCCGACATCGACGTCGGAATGAGGGTCTTCCAGACGCGTGAGGTTGTTGAGCGAGCCTTGCGTCTCCAGCACATTGAGCGTGACGCGGTTGCGCGCGAGGATCGCCTTGTACTTCTGCGCGCTGTTCCAGAAGAAGCTGCCCTTGGGGGCGGCCGCGATGGTGAGCGTGCTCGGCGGCGCGGGCTGGATGAGCCGCACGGCCACCCACAGCGCGACGATGCAGACGAGCAGGATCGGGCCGAAGGTCAGCGCGAGATCGCGCCAGGAAATCGCGACGAAGCAGGCGACAATGCGCGGCTGAGGCCGCCGCCGGCTGTGTTCCGGCTCGTCCGACGGACGCGGTTCCGGTTCGCTTCCTGAGGGCTGGGTCATCTCGGTTGTGATCGTGAAGCTTTGAGACCGCGAGCTTACCCGAACGCGGTGTGCCGTCGATGTCCGGCACGGTTGGCGCAGTGTCGGCTCGCCGCGATGGCGTCGTGCGCCATATTACCAATGATACATGACTTCGCGCAGGCTTCGGCTCGCAAGAGGAAAATCGCGCGCTTAGTGAGTGTGACAACCATGTGTTGCGCCGAGTGGCGTTGTTGCGCGCATGCGGAGCCATCGGCGCCGAATGTTAAAAGTTTTGCGCTAATGGCCGCGCTGGGCAAAATTGATATTTGCTGCCCTAAGACAGGCACGCATCACCGGAACATCAGGCGCCGCGCCAGCAACAATTCCGCGCCTGCAGCAGAATACGAGACATAGAAACGAGCCGACGGGCGCAGCGCCCGGCCAAATCGGCCGATGTTTGTTCATTCGCCAGCCTCGCGCAGTACCGCATCGCAGCAACGGCCGCCTTGGCGGTCCGTTCGCCGCCGCGCGTCAGGTCCATCGTGGCCGGCGTGCGCGTGCAGTCGACTCGTGTCATCGCAACGAGCCAGCCGCCGCTGCATGCGGTCCGTTTTGAAGTGCACAAGGAAAGCAAAAACCGAAAGTGCAAAGCGAGCGAAGTAGCAGCTGTGCGAAGTCAACAAACGTATCAAAAGGAGAAGTCGTGAAAGCAGTCGATCTGTTGAAGGCGCTGGGTCTGGCGTTGTGCGTGACGGTGGCATCGAGTGCGTATGCCCAGTCGAGCGACGCGGCCGCCACCGATTCCACGGTTGCGCCGACCAAGGCGAAATCCACGACCAAGAAGGCCGATCGCAAGCTCGGTTACGACGTCCGCCGCGCGCTGTCGAAGGCGCAAGGCTTCGACGTGTCCAATCTCTTCGTGCACTCGCGCGGCGGTGCGGTGACGCTCACGGGCACGGTGCCGGAAGGCGGCCAGATCGCTCAAGCGGGTAAAATCGCCAAGGGCGTGCGTGCCGGGCGTGAAGTCGGTGAGCAACAAGATCATCCTCGGCACGCAAGGCGGCGGCCAGTAAGTCGGACTCGACGTCCGGCGCGCGGTCGTGCTGGCCGGAGCATGCCGTGTCCGGCGCGTGGCAAGCTCGCTGGCACACATCGCCCGATCGATGCGGGTTCCCGAACGGGCTCCGGTTCACGCCGGAGCCCGTTTTCCTTTCTTGTTTCGTCGCATGATCCGATGCGCGTGCCAGCGCAACTAAGGAGAGTCGAGAAGCGACAGACCAACGATTATTCGCAATACTTATTACGTAATTGTTACGCGGTGCGACGCGAGCCACGCGGTGCGACGCGAGCCGAAACGCGATTCGCAATTCGATCAGGCGGCAACGGATGGCGGAGACACAATGAAAAGATTCGCACGTATCCAGACTTCCCCGCGGACCATCGCGCCGGGCGCGCTGACGGCCACGCTTCTCGTGGCGGCCATGCATCGCCGGATGCCACGGCGACGACGACAACAACGGCCCGGCCAACAATTCGCTGCCGGGCTTCGTGTCCGGCTCGGTCAAGACGCGGACCTACGACGGCAACACCGACGATGTGCTCACGGTCGGTCTCGGCAAGACTGGACTCGCATCGGCGACGGCTTCATCCATTGCCAAATGCGGCGGCGCCGACGGCGGCCGAATTGCGGCGCGCTCGTCGACATGTCGGCGAACGGCGGCTACGGGCGCTTCTGGGGGCCGAACGTCGATCTGAACGGCAACGACACGCTCGGCGAAAGCAAGATCGCGGGCAAGGAATATCTCGCTTTCACCGACGACGGCAGCGGCACCAAGAACGTCAGCCTGCTGGTGCAGATTTCCTCGACCTTCAACGCGGATCAGCCGTGCATCGTCACGGCGACGTCGTCGGGGTCGCGCGGCGAGTACGGCGCGATATCGGCGGCGGGCGAGTGGGGATTGAAGCGCGGCTGCGCGGTCGCCTACACCGACAAGGGCAGCGGCAACGGCGCGCAGGAACTCGCGAGCAACCTCGTCACGCTGATCGACGGCACGCTCACCAGCGCGACGGTCGCGGGCAACGCAGCCATCTTCAAGGCGAACGTGAGCAGCGCGGCGCTCGCGTCGTACAACACGAACTTCCTGGCGCGCTCTACGCGTTCAAGCACACGCATTCGCAGCAGAACCCGGAGCAGAACTGGGGCAAGAACACCTTGCAGGCGATCCGGTTCGCGTACTGGGTGCTAAACGACACCTACGGCGCCATGAACGGTTCGGCGCATACCGTGCGCTACGGCAAAGGCAGCATCACGACGATCGCCGTATCGGTGAGCGACGGCGGCGGGGCATCGCTCGCGGCCGCCGAGCAGGCTATACCGACGGCTGGATCACGGTGGTCGTCGTCGGCGAGCCGCAGATCAATCTGAATCTGCCGTCGCAGGTGGCGGTGCTCGAAGGCAATGCGCAGGTCGGCTCTCGTTAGGGCGACCGCTCGCCGACTACATGACACTTGCCAATCTGCTGCAGCCGTGCGCGTCGCTGGCGTAGGGCGACGTGATCGCGGGCGGCGACACCACGACACAGGCCAACAATGCGCTGGCGGCGCTGCATCAGGCGGGCTACGAGGCCGACTCCGACACGCTGCATGCGCCGATGTGGGACTCGCAGGCGGTGCCCGCCGTCGCCGTGACCTACACCGATGCCTACACGAAGGCGAGCGTCGTCGATGCGCTGTGCAACTTCAGCTTCGGCACGACCAACGCGGCGACGGGCGCGGCGGGCGTCATACCGCTCGCCGCGCCGATGCTCACCGTGTTCGGAAACGGCAACGGTGTGCCGCCGACCAACGGCATCAACCTGGTCTACGACACAGGGACGAGCGGCGCGGCGGATCACCGCCTTGCGACCGCCGATGGCAGTTACGCGGGCGCGGCGTGTCTGCACGCGCTATGGACGGCGGCCGATCCGACCATGACGGCGAGCGTCAACGCGATCCGCGTGAACACCAATCTGCGAGGCAAGCCGGCGATCATCGTGCAGGGCCGTTCGGATGCGCTGGTGCCGATCAATCATGCGTCGCGTCTGTATCTCGGCGCGAATCGCGTGGCGGAGGGGGACAAGAGCCAGTTGTCGCTCTACGAGATCATGAACGGTCAGCACTTCGATGCGTTTTTAAGCGTGGCGGGCTTCGACACGCGCTTCATCCCGGTTCACTACTACAACATTCAGGCGCTCAATCTGATGTGGGCGCATCTGAAGAACAATGCGCCGTTGCCGCCGTCGCAGGTGCTGCGCACGATCGCGCGCGGCGGCACGCCGGGTTCGGCGCCGGCTCTGACGACGGCTAATCTGCCGGCGATATCGCAGAGCCCCGGCTCGGATGCGATTCAGGTGAACGGCAGCGTGGTGAACGTGCCGAAGTGATGGCGCGGCGTTATCTGACCGTCGGCTGAGCGGATGCGGAGGCCGACACCGGCATTTCCGCCGGCGCCGGCGCCGACGTCGCGCTCGCAGCAGACGCGGCGGATGTTGCGGCCGCCTGCGCTTCCTTGCGCGTCTCGGCGGCCGGGTTCGTCACGACGATCGGCGTCGGCGTCAGTTCCGGCGAACTCACGACGAGCGACGGCGCGAGCGGCTTGCTCTTCACCTCGTCGGCTGCGACGGGCGCGCTGCGCGGCACGGTGTTCAGGTAGTGGCCTATCAAACCGAAAAAGCGGTCGTAGAACTTGCCCGCCGGCACGGTTTCGCTGGATACCTTGACCATCGCATCGTTGTTCGATCGGATCGGCAGCGACAGCGAACCGAACACGCTCAGGCCCACGCTCGCCGAGGTGTCGCTCTTCTTGAGCGCGTAGCCGTCCTGTACGGCGTTCACATACGCAATGCTGGTGTTCGTCGCGTTTTCGCCCGGCGTGCAGACCACGTGGAACGACACGACCACGTGCGAATCGGCGGACGGCTGGAAGTTCTTGGTGGCATCGACGGTATCCGGCTGGCCCATCGTCGTCAGGAAGCCTTGCGATAACAGCGCGCGGCGCGCGGCTTTGCAGGTTTGGTTGACGGTGGCGTCGAAGTTGTGCGCAAACGGGCTCGCGCCTGAATCGAACAGTTCCTGCTGATAGCTCGGCGCGGTCGAGGCGCGGCCTCCGCAGGCGGCGAGGGCGACGAGCGCGAGTGAAGAGAAAGCGAGACGCAACGAATTGGGCATAGACGCAACAAAAACGAGATGTGAGACGCGGCAAACGCAAATTATAGTGCCGTCGGACCTGCCGAGGAAAAAGGAAGGAGGTTCCGGAAAACATCGTCGAATCCGTGACTTACAGGGTGATGAAAACGTGGCGGATCAACATGCGACAAGCCCGGCGCGCGGGCCGGGCTTCGATTCCGGCGGCGTTGCGCGCCGCCATCGCGACTACTTTCCGATGCTTACGGACGGTTGAAGTCGACCGGGTTCGCATCGGCGGCGGGACGCACGATGTGGCTCAGAAAATTCGAGTGCAGTGCCGTGACCCGAAGCCTGAGCGCCGTCGCTCACGCCGCCGTACGACGCGGTCGTGGCGCCTTGCTGCGCATCGACGCGCGCTTCGGCAGCCTGGATGTTAGCCGGATAGAGTCGTGTGGTCGCTGGACGGGTTGTAGCCGGCACGTTCGAGTTGAACCAGTTGCGCTTTCACTTCGGCGCTGGTGACGGGTGCGTTGTCGGCGGCTTATGCGAAGGCGGGAACAGCGAGTGCGGAAACGATGACAAGAGCGGGGACGGATTGACTTGAACATGATGAACCTCCGAAATCAGTTGACTGCTTGAGGGGAACATTGCAGCTCGAGATCTTGTCATCGCTGATCGCTTCGTCGTTGAAAAGCAGTCTAGGCCGCCGTCATATAGGTAAAGACCCTGATTCTGATAAATCAGAATTCTTGGTTTGACATTAATTCTGTCAATGATTGTTGAAAGATGATAGTTAAATTTTAACTACATGGACGGTAGGTCGATGCCGGCGTGACGCGCGCGCTCCGATCAGCCAGCAAAAGGCAGCGCGCTGCTGAACAACGACTAATCTTTAAGCACCAGTCGTTTCATGCGACGGCAGGATCGCGCCGTCCGAGGTTCCAGTTCGATCCGCCTGCGCCGATTCCTACCGGGGAGACTCACCATGCTAACGGTCGGCTACGAGGAGCAGCAGCTTCCTTTCTCGGAGGAGCATCTGGCGCGCGTATCGGCGTACATCCTGCGGCAGGAGCACATCATCCTCGACCTGGAGAGGGAGGGACACCCCGCCGATTTGGCGTACAAGATGCTGACGACGCTACTCGATACCTACGGGGTCATGCTGGATCATCGCGCGTGCATCGTTCACGCCATCGCCCGCCTGAGGGGCATGGAGCACAGGTAAAGAGCGAGATCATGCAAGAGAGTATCCGTTTCTGGATTGGGAATGCACGATGAATCAACCCGAATCTGTAGACGCGCCGCCGACCGGGTTTTTACATCGTCGGGATCGGGGCCTCCACAGGTGGGATTGCGGCAATGCAGGCGCTGTTCAGCGTCCTTCCGGACGAGGCCCGAGCCTGTTATGTGGTCGTGCAACACGCAACACCCGTGCAACACCTGTTGCCCGAGCAGCCGAGCCATCTCGTCAATTTCCTGAGCCGAATCACCACGGCTTCCAGTTCAAGAGATTGGATTGCGGACGGCGTCAGGCCCGCGCCGGGACGGGTTTTTGTCTCGCCACCCGGACAAACCGTCACGTTCGAACGCGGAGCGTTCTCCGTCAAGCCTTTTGCCGAGCCGGGCGCGCGGGCTGGCGGCTGGCGCCAACACGATCAATCGCTTCTTCGATTCACTCGCTTTGGCGTGGGGCCGACAGTCCATCGCGGTCGTCCTGTCGGGCACGGGGAGCGACGGCGCCAGGGGCGTCGTCAATGTCAAGAAGGCCAGTGGAACGGTGCTCGTGCAAGACCCCCAGAGCGCGATGTTCGACGACATGCCCAATGCAACGATCGCAACGGGCATGGTCGACGGTGTCCTGACTCTCGACGTGCTCGCTCAGGAGATCGCCGCCTTTACTTCGCCCGCGGGTGAAGGTTGCGCTGTCGCGGGCTCGTCAGCGCAACGAGATGAGGCTGGCGACGACATCGAGGGCATCATCGAACTCATTCGCAAGCGGTCCAGGCTCGATCTGAGCAGCTATAAGACCAAGACCAAGCCGCTGGAGCTTCGCAAGGCTCCTTCGATGGACGCGTACGAGGCGCTCGTGCGCGACGACCCCGTCGAACTGGAAACGCTGATCCAGGCATCCCGATTCACGTCACCGAGTTCTTCCGTGATCCGGCTGTCTGGGCCACGCTGCAACGCGACGTGATCCCCAAGCTCATTGCCGAAGCGGGCGAGACTTGTGGCCGCAAGGCGAGCAACGTACGCTTTCGCTTATCTGAAGCCGGTGGGCAAAG
>LFJI01000114.1 GCA_001235855.1 Candidatus Burkholderia brachyanthoides | reverse complement strand
CCCTGTGCTAGCAGGTGAAACAATCATCTATGCGACCTCACGTCGCAACTCATCATTCATCATTCGGCCCATTCGGGAACGACCGCGCCATGCTGAATGCTTCGTCCATCGCGCCCGGCGCGCACATCACAGCGCCAGCCTTGCGAGCGCTGATCGATACGCGGCTCGACCGTTTGCCGTTGCCCGGACGCGGCGCAACGCTTACGCACTGGCAAGCGCTCGCAGAAGTCGCGGCGTTCGATCTCTCGCTGGTCAAGCTTTACGAAGGTCATACGGATGCCTTGGTGATCCTCACCGAACTCGGCGCGGCTCGAACGACAGAATCGGCTTTGGCTTGGGCAGTTTGGGCCGCCGAACCGCCGAACGCAAGGCTTCTCGCCATAGGCGACAGTGCCGCGGAATCGATACGCCTGCGCGGGACCAAGGCATGGTGCTCACGTTACGCACGCGCTGGTCACCGCATGGAACGAGCGCGACGAATCCATACTCGCCGCCGTCGATCTCCGCCAGCCGGACGTGCGCGTTACGCGCGACGGATGGGCCGCCGTCGGCATGTGCGCGAGCGCCAGTGTGGACATGATCTTCGAGGACGTGACCGCCCGGCGCATTGGCGTGCCGCGTGCCTATCTCGAGCGGCCCGGCTTCTGGCAGGGCGGCGCAGGCATTGCGGCTTGCTGGTACGGCGCCGCGGCGGGCATTGGAGAATTCGTGCTGCGCGAGACGGCATCGTTCATCGACCGCGCGCCGCAAGCCGATGCCATGCTACCCACGATGCGTGCGCGCCTGGGCGCGGAACATGCGGCAGGTGCAGGTCATGAAGCATGCCGGCCGCGCGTTGGGCGCGGCGCCACTGTGCCGCGACGACCATTTCGCGCATTTGATGGCGGATCTGCCGGTATTCATACGACAAAGCCACGCCGAACGTGACGCGGCATCGCTCGCACAACGCGTGATCGAGAAGGAAGGCATTCCATGGCAGCTGTGACGACCCAAGCGCCGGCAACCCAGAGCAAGCGCGCCGATGCGCATGTCCAGGCGATCGCGTCCGAAGACGAGGATCGCCGGATCAAAGGAAACGGCACGCCTGAGGCCGCCTGGCAAGGCTGGGCCCGGCTCTCGGCGTTGCCGGAAGTCGGCTCCGGCGGAACTGGTGCTGTTCGGCGCGCGCGCCGTCATCGTCGCGCCTCATCCGGACGACGAAGTACTCGGCACCGGCGGATTGCTGGCGCGCCTCTCGGAACTCAGCCGCAGCGTATGATCTTGGGCATGATGGACGGCACCGCGAGCCATCCCGGCTCGCCGGAACGGCTGGCCGATGTGCTGTCCGTAGGAAACGCGCGAAGCGCTGCAACGGCTGCGGCTGCGACAGGTGCAGGTTGCGCTGCTCGGTCTGTCCGATGGCGGCGCGTCTCGAACCCAAGCGCGCCGCGCTGCTGCAAACCTATCTGCAGCCGGGCGATGTTGTGTTCACCCATCTGGCGCTTCGACGGGCATCCCGATCATGAAGCCGTGGGCTGTGCCGCTTGCGCTGCCGCGAACGAAGCGCATCTGCCTTGCGGTGGAAGTGCCGCTGTGGACATGGCACTGGGCATCGCCAGACGACCCGTGCGTGCCGTGGAGCCGCGCACGCCGCATCGTGCTGGACGACGACACGCACGCTCGCAAGCTGCGTGCGGTGCAGGCGTTCCGCAGCCAGATCGAGCCGGATACCACGACAGGCAACGCGCCGGTACTGCCTGAGCATGTGCTGGCGGGCCTCACGCGTCCCTACGAAGTCATCCTCATATGAACGGACACGTAACACGGAAGCCCTATTTCGACGACCTGTATCGCAGCAACGACGCTCCCTGGAGCATTCGACATCGCTGGTACGAACGACGCACGACGCAAACGCGCGTTGTTGCTCGCCGCGCGCTTCCGCACGAACGCTACGCCCGCGCGTTCGAACTCGCTTGCGGCAACGGCGAACTGACGGCCGCGCTCACGCCGCGCTGCGATGAGCTCATTGCCACCGACATCAACGAGGCAGCCGTCGAGTTTACCCGCACGCGCATCGCCGCTATTGCTGATATCGACCACGTGAGCGTCGGCAGATGGCCGTGCCGAATGCCTGGCTGGAAGGCAGGCTCGATCTCGTCGTCATCAGCGAACTCGGTTACTACCTCGCCGCCAAGTCGCAACTCCGGAAGGTCATCGAACGCATTCGGCAGACGCTTTTGCCAGATGGCGCGGTGATCGCGTGTCACTGATGTAAGCCGATCGAAGGCTGGGCGCTCGACGGCGATCAGGTCCACGCAGCGCTGCGCGAACACATGGGTCTGCGGCTGCTCGGCTGCTATCAGGACGACGACATGACCCTCGACGTATGGTATGGACGCCTGATTCGCAATCCATTCACCAGCGTGAAGGCAAATAAAGGCCGTTCGCTAATTTTACTAAACAAAATACTGCCTTCAAACGACTATTATAGAAGGCCTCTAGTGGTTTCCTCCAGGACATGTACGGCTGATTGCGACGCTTTTACTATACAATCGCCGCAAATGAGCGAATCGGCGTGAACGCCATAAACACGGTGTCACCAATATCGACCAAGCCGAACATGGGTCACCGGAGCAGCACGCCAAAAGGGCGCGCTTCGGCACACGGAGACAGGACACACTACGATGCCCACCACCATTCGCGATGTCGCGCGCGGCGAGCGTCTCGATCGGGACAGTCTCGCGAGCGCTTAAGAATCAGCCGGGCTTGTCCGAGGCCACGCGCAAACGTGTCGTCGAAGTCGCGCAGCAACTCGGCTACGACTCCGGGCAACTGCGCACGCGCATTCGCCGCGTCACGTTTCTGCTGCATCGGCAGCACAACAATTTTTCTGTCAGCCCGTTTTTTTCACATGTGCTGAACGGCCTCGAGGAAGCGTGCCGCGAACGCAAGCTCGTGCCGTCCGTGCTGACCGCCGGACCCACACAGGACCTCGCGCAGCAGATGCGTCTGCATGCGCCCGATGCGATGCCATCGCGGTCGCGGGTTTCGTCGAGCTGGAACTGCTCGCGCATCTGCATTCGCTTGCGCGCCCGATGGTGCTCATCGATCTGCGCGCGCCGAGTTTCCGCTCGGTGAACATCGACAACGTGAAGGGCTCGCAACTCGCGATGCGTCATCTGTTCGCGGCGGAACGGCGCCGGGTCGCGTTCATCGGCGGGTCGCTCGCGCATCACAGCATTGCACAGCGGGCGCTCGGGTATCGGAAAGCGTATTTCGATGCCGGCCTGCTGTTCGATCCGACGCTCGAAATCAACACGCAGCCCGGCCTGCCCGCCGATCTCGCCGCCGCCGATGCAATGGAACGCCTGATCGCCGATGCGCGCGCGCAATCGAATCTGTTGCCCGACGCCGTTTTCGCCTATAAACGATGCAGCGGCCCTCGCCGCAATGCGCGTTTGTCTCGCGCACAGGCTGCGCGTGCCGGAAAACATCGCGTTCGTCGGCTTCGACGATATTCCCGCCGCCGCGCAGATTACGCCGCCGCTCTCGACCGTCACCGTCGACAAGGAAGCGCTCGGGCGGCGCGGCGTCGAACTGCTGCTGGAAGATCATCCGGAGCAAGGGCAGGCCGACTCACTGGTGGACGTCAACTTCATTCCTCGCGCAAGCTCCTGCCCCGCCAGGACTTGAGCCAGACATGAGCACGACATGAACATGACGGCATCTCTCGCCGAAGCACCCGTCGCCGGACGCGGCGAAGCCATCGACTTCCGCAGCCGCGCGTTCCTCCTTTCGCACGTGCGCGACACGCTGGCGTTCTACGCGACCTGTGCGCGCGACCCCTCGGGCGGCTTCTTCCACTTCTTCAAGGACGATGGTCAGGTCTACGACCGCACCACGCGCCATCTTGTCAGCAGCACGCGCTTCGTCTTCAATTACGCGATAGCGTATCGCCATTTCGGCGACGCGTCGTATCAAGACGATGCGCGCCACGCGTTCAAGTTCCTGCGCGACGCCCACTGGGACGCCACGCTCGAAGGCTACGACTGGGAAATCGAGTGGCGCGACGGCGCCAGGCGCACGCTCGACGGCACGCGTCATTGCTACGGCATAGCGTTCGTGCTGCTCGCTTGCGCGCATGCGGCAATGACGGGCATCGACGAAGCGAAGCCGATGATCGACGAGACCTTCGCGCTGATGGAAAGGCGCTTCTGGGACGCCGACGCCGGTCTCTACGGGGACGAAGCCACGCCGGACTGGAAGATGTCGGCCTATCGTGGCCAGAACGCGAACATGCACGCGACCGAAGCGCTGCTCGCTGCATACGAGGCCACCGGCCACGTGCTCTATCTCGATCGTGCAGAAAAGATCGCGGGCAACATCACACTGCGGCAAGCGCGGCTTTCGAACGGGCTGATCTGGGAACACTTTCACCGCGACTGGTCGGTGGACTGGCATTACAACGAGTCGGACAGATCGAACATTTTCCGGCCGTGGGGTTTTCAGCCGGGGCATCAGATCGAATGGGCGAAGCTGCTGCTCATTCTGGAGCGGCATCGCAAGCTGCCGTGGCTCGCGCCGCGCGCCATCGAACTGTTCGACGCGGGCTTCAACCGCGCGTGGGACAGCCGTCACGGCGGCCTGTATTACGGTTTCGGCCCTGACGATTCCATCTGCGATCACGACAAATACTTCTGGGTGCAGGCGGAAAGCTTTGCGGCGGCGGCGCTGCTCGGCGCACGCACGGGCAGCGAACGCTTCTGGGATTGCTATGACGAACTGTGGCGCTATAGCTGGGAACATTTCGTCGATCACGAATACGGCGCGTGGTATCGCATCCTCACGTGCGACAACCGCAAGTACGGCGACGAGAAAAGCCCCGCCGGCAAAACCGACTATCACACTATGGGCGCGTGCTACGAAGTCCTGAACGCGCTCGGTCCCACTTCGACTTCACGGTGAACACGATGGCAAGCGACCAAGGCACCTTCCCGCAATTCGTCTCCGCCGGCGACATCCTGACGGACATGATCCGCACCGACGTTTCGAGCTGGCTGTCCCGTCCGGGCGGCGCGGGCTGGAACGTCGCGCGCGCGGTGGCGCGGCTCGGCCTGCCCACGGCATCGTCGGGTTCGCTCGGCACCGACAACTTCTCCGACGATCTGTGGGACGCGAGCGTCGCCGCCGGTCTCGATATGCGCTTCATGCAGCGTGTCGAGCGGCCGCCGCTGCTGGCGATCGTCCACAAGACGCAGCCACCCACCTATTACTTCATGGGCGAGAACGGCGCGGACCTCGCGTTCGATCCTTCGAAGCTGCCGCAAGGCTGGATGGAGCGCGTGAAGTGGGCGCATTTCGGCTGTATCAGCCTCGTGCGTCAGCCGCTCGGCGCCACGCTCGCCACACTCGCCGCGACCCTGCGTGAGCACGGCGTGAAGATCAGCTTCGATCCGAACTATCGCAATCTGATGGAACATGGCTACGAGCCGATCCTGCGCAACATGGCGGCGCTGGCCGATCTCATCAAGGTATCCGACGAAGACCTGCATTTGCTCTTCAAAGGCATGCCGGAAGCGGAAGCGCTCACCCAGATCCGCGCGATGAATCCGCAAGCCACGGTGCTCGTCACGCGCGGTTCGGGGGAAGCGACGCTGCACGTCGGCGATCAGACGTACAAGGCGCGGCCGCCGAGCGTCACGGTCGCGGATACGGTTGGCGCGGGCGATGCATCGATCGGCGGTCTGCTCTACAGCCTGATGGCGCGTCACGGCGAGTGGCCCAATCATCTGAAGTTCGCGCTGGCGGCGGGCGCGGCGGCGTGCCGTCATTCGGGCGCGCATTCGCCTTCGCTTCAGGAAGTCGAGGAATTGCTCAGTTAAGCCGCAAGAAGTAAGCAGGTGCTGGAACGCCCGTTGCCCTATACGCAGGCAGGCACGCTTCCACTCTGACTGACGCGTCCGAAACCGCGTGCTAGAGTGATTTTCGTCCGTGCGTTTTCCGCGTCCTTGCCGAGGTGATTCCACCATCATGGAAGACACGACCTACACGAAAGACATCTACACCGAGACCATCGGCGTGCGCGCCACCGACTCGGGGCAGTTTCAGGGACTCGTCTCGCTCACCCGCGACGACGGCGAATCGGACGATGCGACCCTCTACGAAGTGGAATCCGCATCGGAAAACGAGTCGGAAGCGCTGGAGGAAGCGCGCGCTCTGGCGCACCGCATCCTCGGAGCAATCGAACTGTAGACGCGGGCCGTTGCGCCGCTGCTGCGGCCCGACGCCTGCCTTTCTGCCGCTCTGCATCGGAGAGGGCATCATGCCTGAGCAGATCTTCCTATATGGTGTCTATGCGATTCACGTGCGCCCGGTCGAACTTCAAGGGCGCGCGCCGGGACGCCGAGTACGAGATTCGTCACAATAATAAAGCCGTGCAGGCATGGACGACGGTCGGCGGCGACGAGGGCCTGACGGGGGCCTGACGGACCGGGCCCAAGCCGTCGAACTCGCGCATCAACGCGACGTCGCCGATATCGAAGCGGGCGCGGGCATTCCGAAACCGCCCACGTTCCCGTAAAGCGCTCAGGGGGTTTTCACCGCACCAGTCTGCGGCTTCGGCGCGAGCCGTTGCGCCTCGCGCAAATCGATGGCCGCCGCGCGTTCGTATCCTTCGCGCGCCACCGCCCGTTCGATATAGTTGAACAGCACGCCCTGCGGCTCGATCAGCTTCGCCATGAAGGCGATCTGCAGCGTGCTCGCCGCGAGAATATCGACGGCGGTGAAGCGTTCGCCCAAGAGCCACGGTCCTTCCTCGAGCGCGCTTTCGATCGCGTGCTGCACGCGTCCGAGGTCGCCCCAGCCGAAGCTCACCGTGTTGCTCTGCACGCCGGTCATGCGTTCGGCCATCGCGGGTTCGAGGCATGAGCCGGTGAAGAACATCCACTGCAGAAAGCGTCCGCGCGCCGGATTGTCGAGCGGCACGCCAAGTTGCATCTCCGGATAGCGATCCACGAGATACAGCAGCAGCGCACCAGCACGCGCCGCGATCCTCGAGCGCGAGCAGCTTGCACATCGGATTCACGCGATTGAACTCGGTGTCGTTCTGCGCGCCCGCGCGGGTGTTCACGAATTCGAGGTTGTAGGGCACGCGCATTTCTTCGAGCATCCACAGTGCGCGGAAGGCCCGGGTCTTCGGCCAGTAATAGAGCTTCATCGGCTTGCGTCTCCTGGGGTCGAGGTCGAACGATCAGGTTAGTCTGAAGTAATGCGCGTATGACCGCTCCGGGTTAACGCGCAGACGCGCCGGATCGAGAGAATTTCTCTCGCGTATCGAAAAAATCGGCGCGGCGTTCCGCGATTCCTGGCGATTAAGGAAAAAATTTCCTGTTTTGTCGGCAAAGAATGATAAATTGCCTCACATCTCACATAACAAAACCGGAGATTCAATGAACGCGCGCGTCCCCGTCGATCCCTTTTCCCCGCGCCTGTCCGATACCAGCTCAGCGACAACCTGAGCGCCACGACAAGCTGCATCTTCCTGACCAGCACGCAGGCTTTGGTGCGCCTCGTGTTGACGCAACGCGAACTAGACCGCGCGGCGGGTTTGAATACCGCCAGGTTCATCAGCGGCTATCGCGGCGCGTGCTGCCCGTGTTCGCGGACTGGCTCGCGCGGCAAAAGCCCGCACTGGAGCGCCGCGACAAGGTGGTTGATCTCGTCGCGCCGCACATCCTCTCCAGATATCGCCGATGCCGTAAAGCGCACGCCCTACTTTTGCTCGGGCTGTCTGCACAACACCTCGACGAAGGTGCCGGAAGGATCGGTCGCGCAGGCGGGCATCGACTATCACTTTATGGCGTCGTGGATGGAGCGCGATACGACCGGCCTCATCCAGATGGGCGGCGAAGGCGTGGACTGGGCCTCGCATTGCGATGTTCACGAAAACGCCGCATGTGTTTCAAAATCTCGGCGACGGCACGTACTTCCACTCCGGCATTCTCGCGATCCGGCAGGCCGTCGCGGCGAAGGCCAACATCACGTACAAGATCCTCTATAACGATACCGTCGCGATGACCATGACCGGTGGCCAGCCGGTCGACGGCAGCATTTCTGTGCCGCAGATCGCGCGGCAGGTGGAAGCGGAAGGCATCGGCGGCGGACGAGGCCGTGAAGCGCGCCGTCGCGATCATGTTCCACAAGCTACTTGCGGTGAAGAACGAGTACGAAGTCGCGCGCCTGCACATGAACCCGGCGTTCCGCGCCGCGCTCGCCGCGCAGTTCGAAGGCGCGGCCGGTGACGACTACACGGTGAAGTTCAATCTCGCGCCACCGGCGCTGAGCCACGCGAGCGCGCCGAAGAAGAAGGTCTTCGGCCAATGGATGTGGTCGGTGCTCGGTGGCTTGTCGAAGTTTCGCGCGTTGCGCGGCAGCGTGCTCGATCCGTTCGGCAGGACGCTCGAGCGCCGCATGAAGCGTCAACTCGCGAGCGACTACGAAATCACGATGACGCGTGCGCGGTTATGGCCACGTGAAGCTCGCGAATGTCGCGACGGTGAAGCGCGCCGAGCGCGAGCTCGCCGCGCGATTGGGCATCGTCGCCACGACGGGAGCTAAAAAAGCGCTTATCGGTCTATCGGGAGGCGGCCTTGGAGTGGACGACCTGCCCCG
>LFJI01000113.1 GCA_001235855.1 Candidatus Burkholderia brachyanthoides | reverse complement strand
GTCTAAACACATGAAAACTGTTGCAAAACGGGACGCGTTCATAGAGCAGCAATGGAAACGACCCTCGCCACTTTCGAGAACGATGTCATCGCAGCCTCGATGCTCACGCCCGTCCTGGTCGATTTCTGGGCGCCGTGGTGCGGCCCCTGCAAGACGCTCGGCCCCATGCTGAAAAAGCTCGAGGCCGAAAGCGCGGGCGCATGGAAGCTCGTCAAGGTGAACGTCGACGAGAATCAGGAACTGGCCGGATACTTTCAGGTACGCAGCATTCCGCATGTGGTCGCGTTCGCGGACGGCCGTCCGGTCAATCAGTTCACCGGCGTGCTGCCGGAAGGCCAGTTGCGCGCCTTCCTCAATCAACTCGTGCCGCAGGGCGCGGACGCCGAGCGCCGCAACGCGCATAACGCCTGGGCGACGGGCAACCGGCAGGAAGCGATCGACACCATCAAGGCCGCGCTCGCGCTCGATCCCGGCTACGACGAGGCGCACATGGACCTGATCGAATGGCTGATCGCAGAGCGCTGTTACGACGAAGCGAAGGACGAGGACAAGCTGCTATCGCCCAAGACGACGCAGGACATCGATGCGCGCTACAACGCGCTGAAAACCGAACTCGACGCCGCCGCCGATGCGGCAGCCGATCTGCCGCCCGCTGACGCGCTGTACGCTGCGGTGGAGAAGAACCCGGAAAACCTCGAAGCACGCTTCGCGCTGGCGAACCGGCTGATCGCGGGACGCGAGTATGGCGGCGCGCTGGGGCATCTGCTGGCCATCGTCGAGCGCGATCGCGCGGTCATGGACGACGTCGGCCGCAAGACCATGCTCTCGGTGTTCAAACTCGCGGCAAACCAGCCGGACCTCGTGTCGCACTGGCGCCGCCGCCTGAGCGTGGTGATGAACTGAGCGTACGCGCGGTATCGCGCAAATCAGCCGAAACGAAAACGGCTAGCTTGTTTCGAAGCTGGCCGTTTTTTGATCCGCACATCGCGAGCGATTACCCCGCCTGCTTCGCCAACGCCCTCAACACGTGCGTCGCCGCCGCGAAGCCGAAGCTCGCCGTGACGCACACGCTCGAACCGAACCCCGCACAGTTCAACCCGAGCGGGCCCGCATGTCCCGCGCCGGTTTCCAGATGTTCCGCGCCATCGCTCAGGCCGCGCACGGGCACTTCCGGGTAAATCAAGAGTTCATCCGAATATACCGCGCTCACCTTGAAACACGCCTTCGGGCCGTGCGGAAAGCCGTGCATCTTGCGTAACTGGCCGCGCACTTTGGAGAGTAGCGGGTCCTGAATCGTCAGCGCGAGATCGCCGATACGGATGCGCGTCGGATCGAGCTGCCCGCTCGCGCCGCCCACCGTGATGAGCGGCTGCTTATGCTCGACGCACCGCACTACGCGATAAGTGCGGTTTTCGTCCGCACGCTGTCGATCGCATCGACCACATAATCGAAACGGTCGAAACGGGCGCCAAGCGTCGCGTCGAAGTTGCCCGGCCCCACGAAGTCCTCGATCTGCATGACCTTGCAGGCCGGATCGATCAGCTTGATGCGCTCGGCCATCGCGGTGACCTTGGCCTTGCCATAGTTGCCGTCGAGCGTGTGAATCTGCCGGTTGGTGTTGCTCTCGGCCACGTTGTCGAGATCGATCCGCGTGAGTTTTCCGATCGCGCTGCGCGCCAGCGCCTCGGCGACCCACGACCCGACGCCGCCGATGCCGATCACCGCGAAATGCGCGCGTTCGAACGCGGGCGAGCGCGGGCGCGCCGTACAAGCGCACGATGCCGCCGAAGCGACGTTCGCGGTCGGCGACGTCTTCGACACGCTGCGAGTCGACAATGAGAGAGGAAGCGTTAATGGCTACGTCGATGAATCCGGAAACTTTGAAAGCAAACTCGAAGCCAAAAGCCCGCAAATGCTTGAGCCCTGTCAGCAAATTCTTACAGTAAGCTATCAGACATGCAAACTTACATGGTCAATCAAGCAAACTACGGCCGAATTGCGTATTCTGCCTTATCGAAACCGAAGTCGTGATAGCCGAGACAGATGATTCGGTAACGACTTTTGTATTCAGGGCAAGAACGAGTCACCTTGGCTATACTGGCGCCGATTGTAGCGTTTGCATAAAAATGACCACCCTCGCAGATCTTCGCAAAAACTATTCACGCGGCTCACTCGACGCCGCCGATGTCGATCGCGACCCCATCCGCCAGTTCGATACCTGGTTCGCCCAGGCGCTCGATGCCAAGCTGCCCGAACCGAATGCCATGACGCTCGCCACCGTCGATTCAGACGGCCGTCCGTCCGCGCGCATCTTGCTGATCAAGGGCGTGAACGCGCGCGGCTTCGTGTTCTTCACCAACTATGACAGCCGCAAGGGCCGCGAACTGGCGGCGAACCCGGCGGCGAGCCTGCTGTTTCACTGGATCGAACTGGAGCGCCAGGTGCGTATCGAAGGCCGCGTCGAACAGACCAGCGGCGCCGAAAGCGACACCTACTATGCATCGCGGCCGCTGGGCTCGCGCATCGGCGCGTGGGCATCGGATCAGAGCCAGCCGCTCGCGAGCCGCGAAGCGCTCGAAGCGCTCGAACGCGAGATGAGCGCGAAATTCGGCGAGAACCCGCCGCGCCCGCCGCACTGGGGCGGCTACCGGCTTGTGCCGGATGTAATCGAATTCTGGCAGGGCCGTCCTTCTCGGTTGCATGACCGCATCGTGTATTCGCGCGACAGCGCGAACGGCCCGTGGCGCATCGAACGGCTCGCACCGTAGAAATATTAGACGTACTGGCGGCACATAACAACAACGCTGACACAGCGAGGCGGCATCGACAAGAAGGCACAAGCCTTCCCGAGATTTCTTGATTTTCTTTAGCGTGGAGAAACAAGCATGTTTTGGGAGAAGAAGCTGACGCAATGGGTCGAGGAAGTTCGCGACCGGGCCAACCTGCCCGCGCGCCTCGTGCTTTGGGATGGGCAACAGCATGACTTCGGGCAGTTCGCCGCGCCGCAAGTCACGCTGCACGTCAAGAACGCGACCGCGCTGCCTTATCTGCTGGAGCCGAGTCTGGACAACCTCGGGGAAGCCTACGTAAAGGGCAAGATCGATATCGAAGGCAAGCTGACCGATATCATCAACATCGGCTACTCGCTCGCCAAGAGTACCGTCACGAGCGCGAGCAATCTGGCGCGCGTGCGACGATACTTCACGCACAGCAAGGCGTCGGACAAGAAGGCCATTCAGTACCACTACGATGTGTCGAACGAGTTTTATCAGATCTGGCTCGACAAGAACATGGTCTACTCGTGCGCGTACTTCGAGAACGGCGACGAAGACATCGACACCGCGCAACTAAAGAAGATCGACCACATTCTCACCAAGATCCAGGTGCAGTCGGGACATCGTCTGCTGGATATCGGCTGCGGCTGGGGGGCGCTCATGATCCGCGCGGCGCAGAAATTCGGCGCACAGTGCGTGGGCGTCACGTTGTCGGAAAACCAGTTCAAGCTCGCCACGCAGCGCGTGAAAGACGCCGACCTCGAAGGCCAGGTCGAAATCCGTCTACAGGACTACCGCGACGTGCCGGGCCAGTTTGACCGCATCACCAGCGTCGGCATGTTCGAGCACGTCGGACGCAAGAACCTGCCGGGCTACTTCGCGTGCATTCGCGAATTGCTCGTCGATGACGGCATCGCGATGAATCACGGCATCACCTCGTCGGATTCGGAGAGCGGCGAGACCTCGCTCGGCGGCGGCGAATTCATTGACAAGTACGTGTTCCCGGACGGCGAACTGCCGCATATCAGCCTCGCGTTGCAGACCATGCAGGAAGGCGGGCTGGAGGCGGTCGACATCGAAAGCCTGCGCCGTCACTACGCGCACACGCTCGACATGTGGGCGAGCAAGTTCGAGGAGAACGCGGAAAAAGCGAAGAAACTCGTCGATGACGAACACTTCCGCATCTGGCGCGTGTATCTGGCGGGTTGCGCGTATGCGTTCGAGAACGACGACGTGTCGATCTATCAGGTGGTCTGCCGCAAGGCGGGACGCAGCGCGAAGACGCTGCCGTGGTCGCGCCGTTATATCTACGACAAGGCGCTCTGAGTCAGTCGATGCATCGGAAGGCGGATGCGGTTTTCGGACAACGAAGGCGACATGACGCCGACGCACGAGGAGGCGACGGAAGCGGAAGAACAGTTCGATCTGTTCGGCGCGCCCGCCTCTCCCGATCCCGCCGCGCCTGAAAAACCGGCGAAGCCCGCGAAGACACCGCGAGCACTCGGCGTGCTGCCCGCCCCGCTGCAGCCGGAGCTTGAAGCGCTCGGCAAGCGCCTGCCCGATGCGATCCATCTTGGCACGTCCACGTGGTCGTTTCCGGGCTGGCGCGGCATCGTCTACGGCGACGACTACTCCAACACCAAACTCTCCCGCGACGGTCTCACCGCCTACGGCGCGCATCCGTTGTTGCGTTCGGTGTCTATCGACCGCTCGTTCTACGCGCCGCTCTCGCTCGCCGAATACGCGCGCTACACATCGCAGGTGCCTGAGCATTTCCGCTTCATCGTGAAAGCGCCCGCCTCCGTCACCGACGCCTTCGTGCGTGGCGAACGCGGCACGCACGATGCCGAAAACCCCGCGTTTCTGAATGCGCAAATCGCCATCGACGAGTTCGTGACGCCGTGTATTGGCGGACTCGGGTCGAAGGCGGGTGCGCTCGTGTTCCAGTTCTCGCCGCTGCCGGATGCGATGATCGTCGAGCCGCAGCGCTTCATCGACCGGCTCTCGGATTTTCTAGGCGCGCTGCCGCCGCTCGAAGGCGATGCCTGCTACGCCGTCGAAATCCGCGATGCGACGATGCTCACGCCGCGTTTCATCCGCGCGCTGCGTGATGCGAAGGTGCGCTATTGCATCGGCGTGCACGCGCGCATGCCGGACGTGCGCCGTCAGGCGAAGGCGCTCGCGATGCTGGACGAAGACGGAGCGGGACCGCTGATCGTGCGCTGGAGTCTGCACAGCGGTTTCCGCTACGAACAGGCGAAGGCGAAGTACGAACCGTTCGACGCGATCGTCGATGAAGATCGGGAAACGCGCGCCGCGCTCGCCGAGCTGGCCGCGCGCTATGGGATCGCGGGCCAGCCAGTGGTGATCGCTGCGAACAACAAGGCGGAAGGGTCCGCGCCGCTCACGTGTTTCGAACTGGCGCGGGAGATTGCGAAGGAATGCGAGCGGCTGAAGCCGCGCTAGACGTTAGCCGTCGAACATCAGCCTTTCAGCCGATGCGCGAACTTCTTGCGGAACTTGGCCACTTTGGGCCCGACGACCGCCGCGCAGTAACCCTGATTCGGATTGCGCGCGAAAAAGTTCTGGTGATATTCCTCGGCAGGATAGTAGTCGTCGGCGAGCGGCGTGACTTCCGTCACGATCTTGCCGCCGTAGACATCCTCGCGTTGCAATTCGTCGATCACTTCGAGCGCGATCTTGCGCTGATCGTCGGACAGCGTGAAAACCGCCGACCGGTACTGCGTGCCCACGTCGTTGCCCTGACGGTTCAGCTGCGTCGGATCGTGCGTCGCGAAGAAAATCTCCAGCACCTCGCGGTAACCCATCACCGAGGGATCGAAGACCACTTTCACCACTTCGGCGTGGCCAGTATCGCCTTCGCAGACCTGTTCATAGGACGGATTCACCGTCTGACCGCCCGCATAGCCCGACTCGACCGATTTCACGCCCTCAACCGCCAGAAACACGGCCTCGGTGCACCAGAAGCAACCGCCGCCGAGGATCGCGGTTTCGAAGTTTGTCCCGTTCTGCTGGGTCATGCCTGCTCTTTTTGAGATGCATGCGGCATTGCCACGGATCATGCATATGGATTCCCGGGCCGAGGTTTCAACCGTGGGTTTCAACCCGGCAACTATCAGTTAAGCTTACTGGGTTTTGCGAAGGTGCGCCGAGGCGCATTGCGCGTGGCAATGACCGTTGGATGGCAGGTGTTTGGCGGCTCGTGACAGCCGATTCCGCTAGACGCTAGAATCGACACAAACCTTCTGTTTTTCCATGCCTTCTGAAAAAGTCCTTCCGACTGAACCGCGACGCACGGCCGGTACGGCAGCACAAAACATAAACGACCGCCATTTGCCATTAGCCCGATGACACGCCCCAAAGCCAAAGCCCCGAACTTCGATCCGAGCGCCTTCCGCGCCGCGCTGGGGCAGTTCGCGACCGGCGTGACCGTCATCACGACGCGCACGGATTCCGGCCAGTTGATCGGCATCACCGCGAGTTCGTTCAATTCCGTCTCGCTCGACCCGCCGCTCGTGCTGTGGAGTCTCGCGACCAAATCGGCGTCGATGCCGGTGTTCCGCACCAACAGTCACTACGTGGTGAACGTGCTGGCGGCATCGCAGCTCGATCTGTGCCGGTGTTTCGCGACGCTCAAGGGCAATCGCTTCGCGGGGGTGTCGCACGCCGCTGTGGGCGACTCCGGCATGCCCGTGCTCGACGGCGCGATTGCCTGGTTCGAATGCCACAACCGCAGCCGCTACGACGAAGGCGATCACGTGATCTTCGTCGGCGAAGTGGAACGCTGCGGCGTACGCGGCCAGTCCGAGCGCGTGCCACCGCTCGTGTTTCACTCGGGCGACTTCCATACGCTGGGAGCGCTGGAATCCTGACGAGCGTCAGGTCGCGTGTCAAGTGGCTTTGGCCGGCGCCGCCGCGCCGTTGCGCTCCGGCTGCTCGATCAAAGCGACCGGCACGCCCGCATCGTCCTTCATGGTCTGAAGCACGATGTTCGAGCGGATGTCGATCACGCCCGGCGCCTTGTACAGCTTGGAAAGAATGAAATCTGAGTAGTGCTTGAGATTGTGCGCCAGCACGCGCAGCACGTAATGCGTGTCGCCGGTCACGACGAATGTGCCGACCACTTCCGGCCATTCCTTCACCGCGGCGGCGAACTTCTCGTGCCAGTTTTCTTCGTCGTTGCGCATGGAGACGTGCACAAACGCCTCCAGTTCTATGCCTAGCCGCTCGCGATCCAGACACGCGCGATAGCTCGTGATCACCCCTTCCTCTTCGAGCAACCGCCATCGGCGTAGGCACGCCGATGGCGAGAGCGAAATGCGCTCTGCCAGGTCCAGCTTGCTGATCCGTCCATTCTCCTGCAGCACCGCCAGAATTCGGCAATCCGTTGCATCGAGCATGCAACCAGTCATTTTTTAGTCTCCCTAGCCCATTTCATCGAAATATGTTCTAAGTGAAGTGCAACGTTTTTGGATAGTTAATTTGCAAGCACTTTTCAAAGCAAGGCGACTATGATTGAATGTATCTTTACACTTTTTGCTAGACGTCGTGAAGCTTCTGGACATCTCGCCGGCCATCGATGTGGCCACGCCGGTCTGGCCGGGCGACACGGTGGTGGGCATCGAGCGCGTATGGCGCATGGAAGCCGGATCGCCCGTCAACGTCGCGCGGCTGACGCTTTCGCCGCACGCCGACGCTCCGCTCCACTACGACCGGCGATGGCGTCGCCATCGGCGCGGTCACGCTGGAGACCTACATCGGGGCGTGCCGGGTCGTGCATTGCATCGACGCGGCGCCGCGGATTCTGCCGGAGCACGTCGCCGCGTTTCTCGACGACATTCCGCTGCGGGTCCTTTTCCGCACGTACCGCCACGCGCCGCTCGACACCTGGGATGCCGCGTTCTGCGCCATCGCGCCCGACACCGTCGACCTGCTGACGAGCCACGGCGTCAAGCTGATCGGCATCGACACGCCTTCGCTCGATCCGCAGGACTCCAAGACGATGGATGCGCACGGCCGCATCCGCGCTCATGGCATGGCGATTCTCGAGGGCCTCGTGCTCGACGAGGCCACGCCCGACGACTACGAACTGATCGCTCTGCCGCTCAAATTCGCGACGCTCGATGCAAGCCCGGTTCGCGCCGTCCTGCGTCCGCTCACCTGATTCCTTACCGATATCCGAATATAGGGATTTTTCGGTGAAATTTCGTGACGATGCCGTGTCACTCGATCGCGACGATCCACTCGGCGCACTGCGCGCCCAGTTCGCGCTCGACGACCGCCTGATCTATCTCGACGACAATTCGCTCGGCGTGCCGCCGGAATCTGCCGCCGCGCGCGCCCCGCCACCGTGATCGCAGGAGAATGGGGCGATGGCCTGATTCGTAGCTGGAACACGGCCGCCTGGTTCGATCTGCCCAAGCGCCTCGGCAACAAGCTCACGCCTCTGATCGGCGCGGATGCGAACGAAGTCGTCGTCACCGATACGATCTCGGCAAATCTGTTCAAGATCCTGTCGGCCGCGCTCAGGCTCGCAAACGAACGCGATTCGAAGCACCGCGTCATCGTCTCCGAGCGTTCGAATTTTCCGACCGATCTGTACATCGCGCAGGGTCTGATCGAGTAGCTCGATCGCGGCTACGCGTTGCGGATCGTGGACAAGCCGCACGAGCACCGGCCGGAGATTCACGTGCAGGTACGCGCGGCGCTCGAAGCGCCGTCGTTCTACGACGAAGTGGTGCGCATGCTGGCGCGGCGCGGCTTCCCGATTCATCGCAACCGGCTGGACGCTGCCCACTACTTACGACGAATCCGTCGAGGCGGCATGGCTCGCGGTGTATCTCGGTAGAGTCGAGATGTGGCGCGGTAGTGTATGTAGTACGGTAGTAGTAAGTAGG
>LFJI01000112.1 GCA_001235855.1 Candidatus Burkholderia brachyanthoides | reverse complement strand
CGAAGTGTTACCCCTGTCCTGGAACAGGTGTTACCCATCTCTCCGGTCTATACACGACGTGAAGACATCGACCTGCTTGAATTGAACGGTACGCTGAACGGTTCGGGATGACATAGGCTCTCCTGTGCCGGCACAAGATTCACGAAGCATAAAAAAACTCGACGCGTGATCACGTCGGGTCGTCTCTAGCGAAAGATGAAACGCCGTTTCAGGCGATCGCATGCCACTTCAGCGATCAATTCGATCTCGACGCACGCGCCGAGCGGAATCTGCGCGACGCCGAAGGCGGATCGCGCGTGCTTGCCGGCATCGCCGAACACGTCGGCGATCAGTTCGGAGGTGCCGTTGGTGACGATGTGCTGCTCGGTGAAGTCGAACGTCGAGTTCACGAGGCTCATCAGCTTGACGATGCGCTTCACGCGGTTCAGATCGCCCACGTGCGCGTGCAGCGTCGCGATCAGATCGATGGCGACATTGCGCGCGGCGGCCTTGCCTTCCTCGGTCGAGAGCGTGTCGCCGAGCTTGCCGGCGTACGGCTTGCCGTCCTTCTTCGCGATGTGTCCGGACAGATACACCGTGTTGCCGCTCTGCGCGCTCATCACGTAAGCGGCGGCGGGCGCGCCCGCGGCGGGCAGTTCGATGCCGAGTTCCTTCAGCTTGTCGTACACGTTGGATGCCATCGTTGCTCCTGAGATTGAGATGAAAGTGACGCGTGCGCCCCACGTAGTCGGAGGATCAGACGTTCAGACGCTCGAGCAGATCAGTGCGCCGAGTTTCGCGACGCCTTCGTTGATCGTCGCGGGCGGAACTGTGACGAAGGAAAGACGCATTGTATTGTGCTCGGCCTCGTTCGCGAAGAATGGGCCGCCGGGCACGAAGGCCACGTTCTGCTCGATCGATCGTTCCAGGAGTTTCATCGAATCGATATGCTTCGGCAACTTGACCCACACGAACATGCACATGCTGCCTTCGGGCCGGTTCCATTCGACATGACGTTGCAACGCGTCGAGCATGGCCTCGTACTGATCACGATACAGCGTGCGGATGGTGGGGACGTGACCGTCGAGGAAACCGTCCTTCACCACCTTGTACACGATACGCTGCGTGAGGCTCGGCGTATGCAGGTCGAGGTCGGTTGCCTGCTTGGCCTGCACGAGTTTGAAGTGCAGTTCCTCCGGCGCGATGATGTAGCTCACGCGCAGGCCCGGCGCCAGCACCTTCGAGAACGAGCCGAGATGCACGATGTGATCGGGCGCCATCGAGAGCAGGGTGGGCAGCGGGGCGCCCGCGTAGTCGAGCGCCCCGTAGGGATCGTCCTCGATGACCGGAAACGCGGCGTTGCGCGCGAGCGCATGACGGCGCTCGCGCGGCAGACGGCGGCCGCTCGGATTCTGGAAATTCGGCTGCGCGTAGAGCAGGCGCGCATTCGCGATGAGCGCGGCATCCAGCCCTTCGGGAATCAGGCCGTGCTCGTCGGTCGGCCCCTGCACGTAATGCGGCTCGAACAGCGAGAAGGATTGCAGCGCGTCGAGATAGGTTGGCGTTTCGACCAGCACGCGGCTGCCCGGATCGACCAGCGTCTTGCCCAGCAGGTCGAGCGCCTGTTGCGAGCCGGTCGTGATCAGGTACCTGCGTCGCGCGGATCGTCACGCCGTTGGTCGAGTAGCGCAGGGCTACCCACTCGCGCAGCGGCATGTAGCCTTCGGTCGCGCTGTACTGGAGCGCCGCCGAGCGCCGCCGCCGGCTGATCGCGCAGGAAGCGCTCGGATGCATGACGCATTTCCTCGACCGGAAAGGTGGCCGGCGAAAACAGGCCGCCCGCGAACGAAATGAATAACTTCCGGCCGTTCCGTGACCTTGAGGATTTCCCGGATCGCCGGGCTGGTGAGCTTGCGTGCGCGTTCGGAGAGTTGCCACGGCGTGGCGCGGAGATCGGCTTGATTCATTGAAATGCCTCGGTCGCTTTGAAGTGTTCGAAGTGCGATTGCGGTTGCGATGATACGGAAAAGTTCGATTATCGCGCGTGTGGCTCCAGCGCGGGGTCGCCGGCTGTCGCCGGACGGACGCGGCGCGCACGGCAGCCTTTCTTTCGGCGATCACGGTGACGATCACGGCCGCCGCGTAGATCCAGGTGATCGCGGAAACCTGCTCGCTGAAGAACAGCGCGGAGAAGGCCATCGTGAAGAAGATTTGCAATAGCTGGACTTGTCCGACGCGCGCGATGCCGCCCATCGCCAGGCCCGCGTACCACGCGAAGAAGCCGATGAACTGCGAGAACAGCGTGACATAGCCGAACGCGAGCCAGGTGCGCAGATGCAGCGATTCCGGATGCGCTGCATGGTGCGCTCACGCGAGCCAGTCGACCGGCAGCAACAGAAACTGCGCGGACACGACGAGCGCCCAACAGGTGACCTGCCAGCCGCCGATTTGACGCGCGAGCCGCGTGCCTTCCGCATAGCCGAGCGCGCCGATGCCGACCGCGACCAGTATCAGCAGGTCGCCCGCCTGCAAACCGCCGCCGCCCGTCTGCGCGAACGCGAGCACGATCACGCTGCCCGCGATCGTGCTCGCCTAGAATGCCTTCGACGGCCGCTCGTGCGACAGCCACGCCGCGTAGAGATGGCGACGCACAGCGGCTGCAGGCCGTTGACGACCGCGCCGTGCGAGGCGCGGCACGGTTTTCATGGCCCAGGCAGAAAACACCGGAAACGCGATGATCACACCTAGCGACACCACCGCGAGGCTCTTGAGTTGCGGCCATGTCGGCAGTTTTTCGCGGCGCCAGAGCAGGAGCGCGGCTGCAGGAATCGCGGCGACGAGCGCGCGGCCCAGACCGTTGAGCAACGGATGCACTTCCTGCACGACGATGCGCGTCATCGGCAGCGTCAGTCTGAACATGACGACGCCGATCAGGCCGAGCAGCATGCCTTCGGTTTCGCGGGGTTCTCATCGTGCGGGGTCTCCTTTTTGTCTGACGCGGTGAGGTTGGCGTCAGGGTGTGGTGTCTGTGGTGCTCGAGTCGTCGTCGGCTTCGCTTGACGTCTTACTCCTGGCGCGCCGCCGTTTGGCCGCCTGCTGCGCTTCTTCCTGCGCGCGCGCCGCTAGTTCGTTCCGTTTGGCCGATTCCCCCATCGTCACGACGCTTCCGTCCGGCAGTTCGAACGGTTGTGCGTGCGCATCGACGGATGCGCGCCGCCGGCCGCCGGTTTGACGCCGAGATTTCCGGGGATGAACCGCGCGCCTTCTTCGAGCGTGCGGGTGGCGATCAGATGGAAGCGGGCGGAATCAGGGGCCGATAGCATAACGGCTAGACGAGGCCGGCCATCCGAAAGGAGAATGTAGCCCCTATCACCATAATAATAACGGTACAATTAAACCAATACTATATAGTATCCAAATCGAATATCGGAGGTCATCACTGTCCGTTTAGCTCGATCAGATTCCTGCCCCGCACGACGCCGCGCAACTAACGCTCGTCGATCAACTGGTGCAATGGGGCCGACGCCGTATCGACGAACGCGTGTTCCGGCCGGGCATGCGCATGCCGTCCACCCGCAAGCTCGTGCTCGACAAGGGCGTATCGCGCTTCACGGTGGTCGAGGCCTATGAAAGGCTGGTCGCGCACGGGGCGCGCCGCCGGCCGCCGCCGTGGAACGCGAGCCGGTGGAAAGCGCCATCGACGTGGTCTGGCTGCTGCGCAACATGCTGCCTGCACACGACCAGTCCGGAGAAAAGGTCCGGGCCTTGGCTACCTGCCGGGCGCGCTGGCTTGACGGCGAACTGATCACCAACGCGCTGCGCTCGATGAGCCGTCTGTCCGGCGCGCAGATGCTCGGCTTCGGCACCCCGCAGGGTTTTCTACCGCTGCGCCAGCAAATGCAGACACGGCTCGCGGAACTGGAGATCGGCACATTGGCGCAGCAGATCGTGCTGGCCTCGGGCATCACGCAGGCGATCGATCTGATCGCGCGCCTCTATGTCAAACCGGGCGATGCCGTGATCGTCGGCGATCCGGTGTGGTTCCGATGTTCGGGCGCTTCGCATTGCAGGGCGCGCGGCTGGTCGGCATGCCGTACACACCCGACGGCCCCGACTTTGACACGCTCGAAACGCCGGTCGCGAACTGGCGGCCGAAGATGCTGATCGTCAATCGGTGCTGCACAATCCGACCGGCACGTCGCTCACGGGGAGCCAGGCGTATCGCATCCTGCAACTGGCGCAGCAATACGACTTCATCGTGGTGGAAGACGACGTCTACGGCGACCTGTGCCCGACCAACTTTCCGGCGACGCGGCTCGCCTCGCTCGATCAACTCAAGCGCGTGATCTTGTGATCTTCCTCGGCAGTTTTTCGAAGACGCTCGCGGCGAATCTGCGCGTGGGCTATGTCGCGGCATCGCCGGACGTGGCGAAGGCGCTCGCCGATCAGAAAATGCTGGTCGGCATGACGAGTCCGGAACTCAACGAGCGGGTCGTCTACAAAGTGCTGACGGAAGGACACTACCGGCGGCACGTCGAACGCCTGCGCACGCGGCTGGACGGCGTGCGCGAGAAGACCGCGCGGATGCTGGAAAAGACCGGCATGAAGCTGTTTATTCCGCCGTCAGCGGGCATGTTTCTGTGGGCGGACGCGGGCGTCGATTCGGACGGGCTCGCGGCGGCAGGCCACGAAGCGGGTTTTCTGTTGACGCCCTGCACCTGTTCTCGCCGCACCAGTCGCTGACGACGTGGATGCGCTTCAACGTCGCCAATTGCGGTGACCCCGGCGCTGCCCGCTGCTGGCGGGGCATCTGGACCGCGCGGCGCGCCGTTCAGCATAGCCGGCGCGGCAGGTTGCGCGATGAAATCCGCTAGCACGGTTTCGTAGAGCGCGAGTGCGCCGGGCGTATCGCGATAACGGTGCTCGTACAGGCGGTCTTGCGCGTCGCAGAATTTCAGTGCGAAGTAGTCCGCGAGCAGATTGCCTTGCGCTTCTATGTTGAAATCCGCGAGGCGGCTGCTTGAATGGAGCGTGTAGCCGTAATCGAGGCCGATGCGGATCGCGCCGCGCAGCCGCATCGGATAGCCGAGCTGGAACTGCCACACGTGCGTCATTTCGTGGATGAACCACATCCGGTTGCCGATGTCGCAGCGGGAGAAGTCGTTGCGAAAGCAGGCGCGCGGAAAATAAAGATGTCCGTTCGGCGCCATCGCGGTATGGCACGGCTGCAGGCCGAAGGGCAGATAGCCGCGTGGATGCACGCGCACGGTGGAGTAATCGATCGCATCGCCGAACACGAGCCGGGCGAGCGCCGTTTCGCCGAGTGTCAGCGGGCGGGCGGCGCGTGTTGTATCGGCTCGCATGATGTCCATTGGCCGGTTTCAACGCGCATCTTAGCGGAGCGTGGCGCGCAATACGGCCCTTGAAAACGGCGAAACCGTCCATACATCGTACGAATTGGGCGCGGCAGGTCCGCGCGGATCCGCAAGAATCCACGCAATCCGCATCAACGCAATCGAAAAGAGGGTCCGACATGGCGCAAGAAACCATGAGCTTCCAGGCAGAAGTGAAGCAGCTTCTGCAACTGATGATCCACTCGCTGTACAGCAACAAGGAAATTTTCCTGCGCGAACTCGTTTCCAACGCATCGGACGCCGCCGACAAGCTGCGTTTCGAAGCCATCGAGAACAGTGTGCTGTACGAGAACGATCCGGACCTGCGTATCCGCGTTTCGTTCGATAAGGCCGCGCGCACCGTCACCATCGACGACAACGGCATCGGCATGAGCCGCGACGAGGCTATTTCGCACCTCGGCACCATCGCGCGTTCGGGCACCAAGGAATTCTTTTCCAAGCTCTCCGGCGACCAGCAGAAAGACGCCGCGCTCATCGGCCAGTTCGGCGTGGGCTTCTATTCGGGCTTCATCGTAGCGCACAAGATCACGGTCGAAACGCGCCGCGCCGGTTTGCCGGCGAGCGCGGGCGTGCGCTGGACCAGCGCGGGCGAAGGCGACTTCGAAGTCGAAGACATCGAGCGCGCGCAACGCGGCACGACCATCACGCTGCATCTGCGTGCGGACGAAGACGATTTGCTGTCCTCGCACAAGCTCAAGTCGATCATCCAGAAGTATTCGGATCACGTCGCGCTGCCCATTCTGATGAAGAAGGAAGAGTGGGATGCCGAGAAGAGCGAGATGGTCGAGCGCGACGAGGACGAGACCGTCAACCAGGCGAGCGCGCTGTGGACCCGTCCGAAGAACGACATCACGGATGAGCAGTACAAGCAGTTCTATCAGCATATCTCGCGCGATCACGACGACCCGCTCGCGTGGACGCACAACCGCGTGGAAGGCCGCAGCGAATATACGCAATTGCTGTACGTGCCGAAGCATGCGCCGTTCGACTTGTGGAATCGCGAGCATCGCGGCGGGCTCAAGCTGTATGTGAAGCGCGTGTTCATCATGGACGATGCCGAGCAGTTGCTGCCCGCGTACCTGCGCTTCGTGAAAGGCGTGGTGGATTCGGCGGACTTGCCGCTGAACGTCTCGCGCGAAATTTTGCAGGAAAGCCGCGACGTGAAGGCGATTCGCGAAGGCGTGACCAAGCGTGTGCTGTCGATGCTCGAAGACATCGCGACTACCTCCGCCGAAGCGACGGACGATGCCGACAAGCAGAAGTATCAGACCTTCTGGAACGAGTTCGGTCAAGTGCTGAAGGAAGGCATCGGCGAGGACTTCGGCAATCGCGAGCGGATCGCGAAACTGATGCGCTTTGCCTCGACGCATAACGATTCCGACAAGCAGACCGTGTCGCTCGCGGATTACGTATCGCGCATGAAGCCCAAGCAGTCGAAGATCTACTACGTCACCGCCGAAAACTGGCTGGCGGCGAAGAACAGCCCGCATCTCGAAGTGTTCCGCAAGAATGGCGTGGAAGTGCTGCTGCTGACCGATCGCGTCGACGAATGGATGTTGTCGTTCCTCAACGACTTCGAGGGCAAGCCACTGGCGAGCGTGGCGCGCGGCGATCTCGACCTCGGCGCGCTCAACGACGAAGAAAAGCAGCAGCAGGAGAAGGTCGGCGAAGAAATGAAGCCGCTCGTCGAGAAGATGAAGGAAGCGCTCGAGGGCAAGGCGAAGGACGTGCGTCTCACGTTCCGCCTGACCGATTCGCCGAGCTGCCTGGTTGCCGACGAAGGCGACATGAGCGGTTATCTGCAACGCATGCTGAAGGCGGCGGGGCAGAAGGCGCCGCCGGCTGAGCCGATTCTGGAGGTGAATCCGGAGCATCCGCTGGTGAAGGGCCTGAATCCGGACAACGCGAATTTCACGGACTGGTGCCATCTGCTGTTCGATCAGGCGATGCTGGCCGAAGGCGGCCAGCTGGACGATCCGGCGAGCTTCGTGAAGCGGACGAATGCGTTGTTGCTGGCGCGGTAGTATTTCGATGAACGTCAACGCCTGATTGCTTCTCCTCAACCGTCATACCAGCATCGGCCGGTATGACGCGTGTCCATTGCCGCGCCGCCGCGCGTGCTCGTCGATTCCTCTCTTGTGCTTCGTGCGTCGTTCGTTTGAAGAGCCGTAGCTGTAACTGCGCGCGATGTCATTAATTATGCGCCCGCGTTGACCCCATAAGAAAGCCAGTCATAGACTCGTGCTCCCAAAATTTCCTTGGCTGCAATTTCCGCTCGGCGCGAAATTGCTGTTCGTTAGGAACGGGGAGTACAGCGTTTTTGTTATGGATAACAAAAAATGTGGCAACGCGTTCTTTCAACTTTCACGGCGTGCGCCCTTGGCGCATCGCTGCTATTGAGCGGGCGCGGCGGCGGTTCGTCCGTTCAGGGCAGTGCGACACCGGTGCCGGGAACCGAGGTGCCGGCGCTATCCGCCGATACCAATCTGCCCGCTGGTGGTTCGACACCGCCGTCCGCTGATCTGAAGTCGGCTCGTTTCGTAAGCGTCGCCTCTGCGACCACGGACGTTCCCAAATACGCGATTTCGCCGGCCATTCAATATGACCTCGGTATCTTGCTGACCACGGTTTCCGGTGGTCCTTCCTACAATGATGAAAACGGTAAGGTGGTTGTGGACAAAAGTGGGGAGCCAGTGGAATACAGCGGCGTCTCGGGCATTCCGGTGAATGTGGCTGGATGCGTTATCCGGCCGCCGCTGCTTTCGCTGATGCGGGCAACGGGCGCTTTCCCGTCATTTTGTTCCTGCATAGCCAGCACGATCCGAACGCACCGAGTTATCAAGGTTACGACTATCTCGCTAAGGATCTCGCGCAACAGGGCTACGTGGTGCTGTCGACCGATGCGAACGAAATCAACTGCTTCGGCGAGGGTGCCCCTTCCAGCAAGGCGCGCGCAATTGTTGCTCGGTACGCTCGACCGGCTGCGTCAGGTCGACGCGAATGGTGGCCCGGGCGTATTCAGTGCGCTGCGCGGCAAGCTCGATTTCAACCGAGTCGGCATCATGGACCACTCGCGGGGCGGTCAGGGCGTTACCTATGCGATCTAAGTACAACATGACGCGTGCTGGCGTGACGCAAGCCGCTCTGGTCAACAGTATCCGGAGTGCGAAGAACGTCTTCGGCGAGTATCCCGACCTCGTTTCGGCAGTCGGCGACACGACGGTGGACCAGGCTGCCGCCACGCCGCGCTGAGGAGTACCCCGTCACTGGAGAACCTCGTCGATGGTCGCGGTGTATCGGCTATG
>LFJI01000111.1 GCA_001235855.1 Candidatus Burkholderia brachyanthoides | reverse complement strand
TGCTGCACCACACATCTGCGGGAGATTAAACAGATGTCCATATTGCTGTGCTACCCCAAATGTTTTATGACACAGTAGTACTATGGAAAGGGTGAAGGTCAATGCGAATGCACGTGCCCACACTCGCGCTCGCCCTGACGAGCACCAGCAGCACCAGCATCCGCGCTATGTTCAGCCCGCATCCCCAGCCTCACGAGCAACGCCTGATCTGCCTCAGCTTGCGGATTACTGGTGGTAAGCAACTGATCCCCATAGAAAATCGAATTAGCGCCAGCAGCAAAACAGAGTGCTTGCAGAGCCTCATCCATCTGCTCCCGTCCGGCGGAAAGCCGCACCATAGCCTTGGGCATAGTAATCCGCGCAACCGCGATAGTCTGAACGAACTCGAACGGATCGAGCGCCTCCGTGCCGGTCAACGGCGTCCCCGCGACTTGCACGAGGTTGTTGATCGGTACCGACTCCGGATAAGGCTCCATATTCGCGAGTTGCGAAACCAGCCCAGCCCGCTCGCGCCGCGATTCCCCCATGCCCACGATGCCGCCGCAGCACACGTTGATCCCCGCATCGCGCACCCGCTCGAGCGTATCGAGCCGGTCCTGGTACGTCCGTGTCGAAATGATCTGCCCGTAAAACTCCGGCGACGTATCGAGATTGTGGTTGTAGTAGTCGAGCCCCGCATCGCGCAGACCTTGCGCCTGATGCGCCTCCAGCATGCCGAGCGTCACGCACGTCTCGAGGCCCATCGCCTTCACGCCGCGAATCATGTCCTTGATCGGCTCCAGATGACGATCCTTCGGATTGCGCCACGCCGCGCCCATGCAGAACCGCGTTGCGCCATTGGCCTTCGCAATTTCGGCGGCCTTCAGCACCGCATCGACTTCCATCAGCTTGTCGCCCTTCAGGCCCGTGTCGTGATGCACCGACTGCGGACAGTACGCGCAATCCTCCTCGCAGCCGCCGGTCTTGATCGACAGCAGCGTGGACAACTGTACCGCGTTCGGATCGAAATGCTCGCGATGCACCGTCTGCGCGCGGTAAAGCAGATCGTTGAACGGCAACTCGTACAGCGCGACGATATCGGCGACGCGCCAGCGTTGCTTCGTGGCGGTATCGGGCGTGGAAAGAGTCTGAGTCATGGGGAAATCCTTGTGATGAAACGAAACCGTTTAGCGAATCCGCTCAAGCAGCACGCGCGCGTCGAGATGATCGGCGGCGCGCGCGGCATCGGCGGGGGCGAAATGCGGGATCACACCGAGCAACGGCGCGGGCAGCCGTTGCTTCAGCGTGGCGATATTTTCTTCAGGATAGAGCATGTCCGGATCGACGTGATTGGCGATCCATCCGGCAAGCCGCAATCCGCGCGCGGCGATGGCTTCCGCCGTCAGCAACGCATGGCTGATGCAGCCGAGCCGCATGCCGACGACGAGCACCACCGGTAGCCCGAGCGCGACGGCGAGATCGGCCGTGTCGTGAGCGTCGTCGAGCGGCACGCGAAAGCCGCCCACGCCTTCGACCACGACGATATCCGCCTGCGTCAGCGCGAATCGATGCGTATCGACGATCCGCCCGATATCCAGCGCAATGCCTTCGCGCGCCGCCGCGATATGCGGCGCGATCGGCTCGCGCATCATGAAGGGCGTGCGGATTACGTTGGGCAGCGCGACGTTCGCGGCGGCATCCAGTTGATCGGCGTCGTCGTTGTGCAGCACGCCATCGCGCTCGGTGGCGCCCGAGGCGATCGGCTTCATCGCGGCGGCGCGCAATCCGGCGCGCGCGAGGCCGTGCAGCAAGGCGGATGAGACGAAAGTCTTGCCGATTTCCGTATCGGTGCCGGCGACGAATAGCGAAAGTGCAGTCACAGCGTGTTCAAGGCGTGATCGAGGCGCGCGAGATCGTCCTCGCTATGCGCGGCGGACAACGACACGCGCAGGCGCGACGTGCCGGCCGGCACGGTCGGCGGACGGATCGCCGGCACCCACAGGCCGTGCCGGTCGAGCGCGGCGGCAATCGCCAGCGTTTCGTCGTTGCCGCCGATCACGAGCGGCTGCACGGCCGTATGCGAATCAACGGGCAGCCAGCGCGTGCGTTTGAGCATCACGCGCGTGGTATCGATGAGGGAGGCGAGATGCGCGCGGCGCGCGTCTCCTTCGTCGCTCGCGATGATCCGCACGCTCGCCGATACCGCATGCGCCACCGCAGGCGCGGACGCGGTCGTGAAGATGTACGGCCGCGCGTGCTGAATCAGCCATTCGACGACGGTCGCATGCGCCGCGACGAACGCGCCCGACACGCCCGCCGCCTTGCCGAGCGTGCCGACGTAGACGAGATGTTTCGAACGCAACGCGTATTGGGCGAGCGCGCCGCGTCCTTGCGGTCCGAGCACGCCGAAACCGTGCGCGTCATCAACGACGAGCCACGCGCCGTACTTTTCCGCGAGTTCCACCAGACGCGCGAGCGACGCGATATCGCCGTCCATGCTGAACACGGTGTCAGTGACGATGAGCTTGGTCGCGGGATCGTCACGCGAGGCGTCGAGCATCGCGTCGAGCGCTTCCGTGTCGGCATGCGGATAAATCTGCGTCTGCGCGCGCGAAAGCCGCACGCCGTCGATCAGGGACGCGTGATTCAGCGCATCCGAGAACACGATCGTGCCGCGTCCGGCGAGCGCCGTCAGCACGGCGAGATTCGCCATGTAGCCGGTGCTGAAGTAGAGCGCGCGCGGATCGCCGACGAAACCGCCCGAAAAGGCCGCGAGTTCGTCTTCGAGCGCCGCGTGCGCGCGCGAATGCCCGCCCAGCAGATGCGAGCCGCCGCTGCCCGCGCCATACAGCGACGCGCCTTCCGCCAGCGCCGCGCGAATGCCTTCGTGCGCGGCGAGGCCGAGATAGTCGTTGCTCGCGAAGCCGACGATCGGGCGGCCATCCACGCTCAGATGTGCCGAGCACGCGCCGTCGATCGTCTTGCGGCGGCGCAGGCCGCGCGCGTCGAGATCGGCGAGGCCTTCGTTCAATGTTTCGTAAAGCGCCTGCGAGGTGGTGTCCGTCGGCTTCATTCGACGCGCTCCGCAAACGTGGCGTCCAGCGTGTCGCGCGTGCGTTGCGCGAGCAGCAGCAGTTCGTCGTCCCTCAGCACGTAGGGCGGCATCATGTAGACAGTCGAGCCGATGGGCCGCATCAACAATTCGCGTTGCAGCGCGTTGGCGAAAAAGCGGCGCGAGAACGTGCGCTTCGCTTCCTGATGATCGATGTCGACGTCGAACGCGAAGATCGTGCCGTGCTCGCGCAGGTTCCTCACCCGCTCGTGCTTCGTCAGCGGCTGCAATGCCTCACGCAGCAGCGCGGCCTTGCGTGTGTTCTCGGCGAGCACGTTTGCACTGTCGAAGAGGTCAAGCGTGGCTAGCGCGGCGCGGCACGCGAGCGGATTGCCGGTGTATGAATGCGAATGCAGGAAGCCGCGCGTGACGTCGTCGTCGTAGAAGGCGGTGTAGATTTCGTCGCGCGTGAGCACGATCGACAACGGCAGATAGCCGCCGCTGATGCCCTTCGACAGGCACAGGAAATCGGGCCATACGCCCGCCTGCTCGCACGCGAAGAAGGTGCCGGTGCGGCCGCAGCCGACGGCGATTTCATCGGCGATTAAATGCACGTCGAATTCGTCGCACAGCGCGCGCAGGCGCGTGAGATACGACGCGTCGTACATCGCCATGCCGGCCGCGCACTGCACGAGCGGTTCGACGATCACGGCGGCGAGGCTTGAAGCGCGTTGTTCAAACAGCGCGCGCATCGCGCCGACGGCTGCATCGACACCAGCCACGGCCGGCGACGCGACCACATGCGCGTTGCGGATCAGCAGATCGTAAGCGTCCTTGAAAATGGCGACGTCCGTCACGCCGAGCGCGCCGATGGTTTCGCCATGGTAGCTGTTCGCGAGGCATACGAACTCGCGCTTGTCCGCGCAGCCGCCGTTGCGCCAGAAATGAAAGCTCATCTTCAACGCGATCTCGACCGCCGACGCACCGTCCGAGGCGAAGAAGGCGTGGCCGAGCGTGCGCTGCGTCAGCGCGGACAGGCGTTCCGCCAGTTCGACGGCGGGCGCATGCGTGCAGCCCGCGAGCATCACGTGTTCGAGCGTGTCGAGTTGATCTTTCAGCGCGCGGTTGATGTCGTCGTTGGCATGGCCGAAGAGATTGACCCACCACGAACTGATCGAGTCGAGATAGCGGTTGCCGGCGGGATCGTAGAGCCACGCGCCCTTTCCGCGCGCGATGGGCACGAGCGGCATGCGCTCGTGGTGTTTCATTTGGGTGCACGGATGCCACACGGCGGCGAGCGAGCGCGTGACCCAGTCTTGATTGTCTTGATTGGCTTCTGTGTTCAAAAAAACGGCTCCCAGGCCCGCGCGCGCAGCGGGCCGGATATCGGGCAGGCGTTGGACGCCTGCTTCGTCGGAGAGTTGCGGTAGATGGCTGCGCGAGTCAATTATCACCAAAAGAGGCGTGCGCTTCGTGTTTCGGCCGGGTTTTGCGCAGCGCGGGTATGCGCATCGAACAGGAGAAAAACGCTATGGCGGCTAACCTCGCGCAAGAGGACGGGATATCGAACCAAGATGCGAAAACGCTGGCGCGAGGCCGGCGTATCGAAATTTTGCGAGGAAAGGCGGGATCAGCGCGATGCGGTCTGTTGCGTTTCGCTGGCGCCGTCGTTCCAGACGACGCGGTTGTCCACCGCGTACAGATGGCACGGATCGCTGCTCTGCTTCTGGCAACTGGCGATGGCGACCGACATCGGATCGTCGCCGCCTTCGGCCCACGACCACGTCCCCGAATCGGACACGGCGAACGCACGGCTCGAATACTGACGCAGAAAGTTGCGATACCCTTCGCGGCCGCCTTCATCGATAAAAGGCATCGATTTCACGGAGTCGAGGCTCGCGAAATCCGTGGCCTTCGGCAGGCTCGGCTCCGACACCTGATACTGCACCGCAGTCGGCATGCCGATCTGCGTGAGGAACGCCTTCACGTGCGGCCACCAGACCTGCAGCGATCGCCGACGAAGACGGTGCGCGTCGTTCTTGTAATCGCCGAAGTCGACCATGTTGGCGCGCGCGCCGTGCGACGTGAACGCGGTGTACATGCGCGAGGCGAGATCGCCCTGCCATACCGAATCATTGTCACCATACAGCCACAGCGACGACAGGCGTACATTCTGACCGTAGTCGCCGACGAGATTCTTCTGCCAGCCTTCGCATTCATCCTGACGCAGGCCGCCCGAAAAATTGATGAGGCCGCGCGCACGCCAGGCACCGACACGGCATCGCACGCGCCGTAGGCGATTGTGGTCAGGCCGCCGTGCGAGGTGCCCGCGACGACGATATGCGTCTTGTCGACGTAGGACTGCTCGCTTATGTACGAAACGGTCGCGGCGACGTCTTCCGCCTGCGCGAAGCCGTTGGCTTCGACATCGCAACCGTGGTCGGCGTACTGGCCGCCCGAACCTGCGAAACCGCGAAGATTCGGCACAACCACCACATAACCGTGGCGCACGAATTCACGTGCGAGCGTCACCGGACGATTGCGCGGTTGCGCGTGCGAATTGCCGGGAAGCTTGCCGTGATTGAAGACGATCATCATTGGGAATGGGCCCGTGCCGTCCGGCTTGAAGATAGTGGTTTCGAGCGAGATATCGCCTTCGGGAACCTGGATGACCGATTCGTTCAGCCCATTCGCGACGATGGGCAGGCTCTGATCGAGCGTGTCGCCGATCTGACCGAACGCCGGCGCCTTCAGACCTTCGGAAGGACGCGCCCCGCCGATCGGTTCGGCATTCGCTCGCGACGTGAGCAACGACGTCGCGAGCGAGATCGCCATGCTGCATCCGACTAACCAGGTTCTGATCGCCATCCGTAAACTCCGACTGCGCCTTTATTCGTTCATTGATTCGGCGTAACCCAAACGTCTGCTTAAACGTCTGATTTGAAGTCAAACCGATCTCGCTGCTGCTGACGAGCAGTATCGGACACGGCTTGGGAAGTCATGCCTTGAAAAGGCATGACAATTGGCTTCAAAACGGGGTTTCGCTGCGATACTCGGGCGCGAGACTGACAGCACTCTAGCATGGCACACAGATTAACTGTTCAAAATTGCACTGCACAATCAGAGTAATTCCTTAACTAGTTAATCTGAAAGGACAAATTCAGGAAATTAATACTTGCAACCGCCGCTTTTCTTTTTAAGAAATTCTTTACTTATTTTTGATTTCTCCGTCGATATAGATCCAATGCGCCGCGTGATTTCTTTTGAAGTGGGCTCGCCTCGCGCAGCCGGTGCGCGCGGCCATCGACCTTGTAACGCGCGACGAACTCGACTTCCTCGTGATCGGCGTCGATGAGCGTATGGCGTTTGATCTCGAGGCTGAGCCAGCGCGTGCTTGTGTCGGAGGCGTCGAGATCGGGCGGGCAGGTGGCTGGGTCCCACGTCGCACGCAGATACGCGGTGTTGCCGAGCACGTAGGCGGTGTAGCGCGAACGCATCAGTTCCATCGCGTTGGCGGGAAACGCGCCACCTTCGATGAAGCGACCGCAGCACGCGTCGTAACGCGGCGCTTTCGCGTTCAGGCGCTTGAGCGGCGATGCGCCCCCGCAGGGGCATTCGGCGTCGTTCGGCTTCATGCGCCGATACCCGGCATCTCGACATGACGCGGCTGCCCGGATAGCCGGATAGGTCGAGACCGGCTTCATCGGCGACATGGGTGTACGTGTACAGCGCGATATCCGCGACAGTATAGCGCTCGCCGACGAAGAACGTGCGCGTGGCCAAATGCCGTTCCATCACATCGAGCGCGCGATACGAACCGGCGGTCTTGTCGGGCAGACGCGGGTCGTCGTCGCGCTTCAGAAATTGCCGGATGAAGCGCGCGACTGCCACATACGGTTCGTGGCTGTACTGCTCGAAGAACATCCATTGCAGCACTTGCGCGCGTTCCAGACGATCGTCGGGCAACAGCGGCGAGCCATCGGCGAGATAACAGACGATGGCATTCGGACTCCGACAGCACGGTTTCATCGTCGATGACGAGCACCGGCACCTTGCCGTTCGGATTGAGCTTGAGGAAGGCGTCGGTGTGCGTGGCGCCGTTCATCATGTCGACTTCGTGCCATACGTACGACAGATTCAACTGCTCGAGCACGAGCCGCACCTTGTAGCAATTGCCCGACGGCGACACGCCATAAACCTGATAAGTCACGTTCCTTCCTTTTTATATGGATGACTCAGCACTTCACCAATCCAGCTTGGTGCCGTCGTACTGGACGAAGCTGCCGTTGAATTCCTCACGCATCGCACCGGCTTCGGCGATCACGCCGCGCATGCCGGACACGCTGTGCGTCACATCGATGGCCGACGACGACCCGCCCATCTCCGTGCGCACCCAGCCCGGATGCAGCGCGATGCACGCCGAATGCCGCGATTCGAGGGACGCCACCTTCAGTGCGCAATTGACCGCGGCCTTGCTCGTGCGATACAGCCAGCTAGTCGTGCCGCTCGCCTCGCCGATGCTGCCCATCTTGCTCGACACGACCGCGAGCACGCCGCGCGCGGCATCGGTGAGCAGGAGCAGCACGGGGAGGAGTTGCATGGGGCCGAGTACGTTGGTGTGCATCACGTGATCGAAGTCCTCCCGGCTGATGGTTTCGATGCCCTCGGTGCGCGGCCCGAACACGCCCGACACGACGATGGCGACATCGAGCTTTCCCTCGTCGAGCTGCCAGGCGAGCGAGGCGATTTGCTCAGGCTGGGTGACATCGACGGAGAAGGTTTGCGCGCCCATCGCGTCGAGCGCGGAGAGCGAAGTCTTGTCGCGCGCAGTGGCGAGCACGCGCCAGCCGTCGCGGCAGTAAGCCCGTGCGAACTCGTGGCCGATGCCGCGCGAGGCGCCGACGATCAATACCGTTTTCATGAGATGCGTTCCGGTGGGAGAAGGTAGGGTTGACTATACGCGAGGCGAGGTAGGCGGGCACGCGTGGCTTCGAGCGCGCCGGTCTTGGACCGCTGCATCGTGTCGGCCACGGCGACCATGACGCTTTTTCCTATTCCTTAAGGATGGCTAGTTTTTCTTATCGAGCCAGAGATAAAGTACGGTCCAGTCACAACATGACGAGGAAGGGTACATGTCCAAAATCAATGAAGAATCGCTGCTAGACAGCATCGATCCCGTTTGGCTCGCCGAGATCCAAAAGAAGGGCGCGGAACGGCGCAAGGTCAAAGAGATGGTTGAGGCGATCCTGAAAATCGACAAGCCGAAGCCGAAGATGAGCCTCGGTGAATATATCCTGACCTTTCCGAAAATCGATTGCGACGATTCGATCTTCGCGCGCCATCCGGACAGGGGTAATTCCGATGTTCCTGGCTGATACCACTGTCATCAGTGAGACCAGGAGAGACGACCGAGCGAATGACGGAGTACGTGAATTCTTCAGTCAAGTAGGTGCAGGCGAGAACAGCATTCACCTCTTGGTGGTCACGGTCGCTGAACTCCGGCAGGGCATCTTTCGCCTCCGCCATAAGGGTGACGACAGACAAGCGAGGACGATCGAAGCCTGGCTGGAGGACATCCTGCAAGAATACTCGGAGAGAATCCTGATCATCAACAAGGAAATCAGTGAGCTTTGGGCGCGTCTTCGGGTCCCGCAGTCTGAGCCGGCCCTCGACAAATTGATTGCTGCCACTGTGATCTAGGGTTTGTTTTCATTCGATGAAATGTGTTTACATCTTGTCTTTTGCATGAGC
>LFJI01000110.1 GCA_001235855.1 Candidatus Burkholderia brachyanthoides | reverse complement strand
AACGCGACATTTCTATTTAGCTGCAACCCCCCGACATTTAAACTTAGCAGCAACATCACAGTAGTACATCCTGGCGCCGTCCGGCGAGAAACCAATGCTGTTCGAGATCGCGCAATCGCCGAGCGGCAGGCGTTCGAGCGTGAGATCGGTGTTGAGACGATAGAGCCCCGCCGCCGCGTCCTCGACATCGTGTTTCGTGCCCGAACACGAAGCGGCCGTCGCGGTCGCAGTGGCCGTCGTTCAGGCGTGTCTGAAGATTCGGTTCGACGGGCATGATGGTGTCGTGTCGATGGTGCCCGTCGAAAGATCGAAGAACGCGAGCCGCGAGACGAGGCCGAGCAGCAGCACGTTGGTATCGGCGCAGAGTGCGACGGTGGCAAGCCGTTCAGGCATGTCGGTAACCGTGCTCGAGCCGTCGCGCGGAGCCTAGCGCCTAGCGCCACAGGCCTTTGCCTTCGATATCGACCTCAGAAGAAGCGTCCGCTGCGCGCGCACCAGGTGGCGCCTTCGCCCAGCGTGCACGGGCTATCGATGAGCAGTCTCACGTTCATACCCAGCCTCCGTCGACGATCAGGTCTTGTGCGGTGATCATGCTGCTATCGTCCGATGCGAGGAACAGCGCGGCGCGCGCCAGATGCGCGGGCAGCAGTTCCGCGTCGATGCACTGGCCTTCCTTGATTGCGCGTTTGCCGGCGTCGTCGAGCCAGAGACGCTTTTGCTTCTCCGTCATGACCCAGCCGGGGACCAGCATGTTCACGCGGATGTTGAATTGCCCGAGGTCGCGGGCGAAGCCGCGGGTCATACCCTGGACGCCGGCCTTGGCCGTCATGTACACGGGGATGTTGCTGTTTTTCAGCATCCAGCTTATTGAGCCGAGGTTCACGATCGAGCCGCCGCCTAGTTTTTTCATGTCCTCCGCTACGGCTTGCGCCGTGAAGAACTGGTGGCGGATGTTGACCGCGATCGTTTCGTCGTAGAACTCGGTTGTGACTTCGGCGATTTTGTGGCGTTTGTCGTTCGCGGCGTTGTTCACTAACACGCCAATCGGGCCTAAGGCACTTCTTACGTCTTCTATGCCCTTCTTCAACGCGTCGATATTGGTCAGGTCTACTTGCAGGAACATCGGGCGGGTCTGGTTCTCTTTTAGCGATGCCCCTAAACGGTTCGCCAGCGCCTCGCCCGCGCTCGTGTCTATGTCGAAAAAGGCTACTTTTGAACCCTGCTCGAAGAAATGCTCCACGAAGGCCTCGCCTATGCCGGTTGCGCCGCCCGTGATTAGTACCGTTTTGCCTTGCAGGCTCGGGTAGCTGGCTTGGTTGTTTGGCATGTTTTTTTCCTTGGGTGTTGGGTTGTGCCGACCAACCATCCTGAAAACGCCTACCGCCCTACCCCAAAGAAGCAGAATCAATCCCGCACCCCACGATTCTTAATCTGATCGAGCAGAACAGCCGCAAGCAGAATCGCCCCACGAACACTAATAAAACGCGTCGATATTAAGAAGGTTCATGACGTTCTCAACAGTGCCCATGATGAGCACGCCGATCACGACGCCAGAAATCGTGGCCCGCCCGCCGAGCAACGGCACCCCACCGAGCACGCAAGCCGAGATGACATTGAGATCGAACCCTTCAGCCGCATTAGGCTGCCCCGAAGTAATACGCAAAGCGAGAATTACACCGGTAAGCGCCGTCACCGCACCTGAACGAGAAAAATCCAAACCCGAGTCAGCTCGACATTGATCCCCGCAAGCCGCGACGCTTCCGGATTGCCGCCGATGGCCAACGCCCATAAACCGTCTGATTGAGACGCCAAACACGATGAAGCACGCCAGCGTGACCCAGATCGGCAGGGAGATCCCGAGCATCGACAAACCGCCGAGCGCGATGAACGTATCCGACGACACACCCACAACCTGTCCGTACGACACGATGAACCCGAGCCCGCGCACGATTTCCATGGTCGCCAGGCGTGGTGATCAGCGCATTGATCCGCAGATAGGCAATCACCGCCCCGTTCACGAAACCGATGACCGGCCACAGCAGCAATGATCGCGATGAACGTGTTGTTCGTCGCATTCAAAACCATCGCGCATAGCACGCACGCCCGCGAAGGCGATCGTCAAGCCGACGGAAAGATCGAAATCGCGCGACACGAGACAGAACATCATCGTGCAGGCTACCATGCCGATCTGCGAGATCGACAGCGCTAGCCCCAGCATGTTCTCGATCGAAAAGAAGTGATCGATCGTCAGCGACATGGTCGCGAACATCACCACGAAAATCACGATCAGGCTGTATTCCGTAACCTGTTGCCACCACTTCTGTTTGTCGCTTTTCTGCGGGATCAGTGTGTTCGCGACTTTCTCGGTCGCCTGCCCCAGGATGTTTTCTCTTGCTTCCATGATTCGCCTGCCTCCGCTCCTCTTTACGCGGCCTTCGCCGTTGCGTCCGCCTGCGGCAGCGCAAGACTCAGCACTGATTGTTCATTCGCCTGTCCACGCGGTAATTCGCCCGCAATCCGCCCCTGACGCATCACCACGACGCGGTCCGATACGCCCAGCACTTCTTCCGGCAACTCCGACGGAATCGTCACGATCGTGCAGCCGCGCTCCACCAGTTGATAGATCACGTTGTAGATCTCATATTTCGCACCCACGTCGATGTCGCGCGTCGGTTCGTCGAGAATCACGACCTTCAGATCCGGCTCCGCGAGCCAGCGCGACAGAATCGCCTTTTGCTGATTGCCGCCCGACAGAAAACGAATTCGCTGACGACGGCTCGGCGTCTTGATCTTGAGCAACTGGATGAACCGGTCCGCCGTTGCCGCTTCCTTCTTGCGATCGAGGAACAAGCCCGCGCGCAGGTAATGACGCCGGCACGAAATGTTGATGTTTTCCGCGATGGTCGCCATCGCGACGATGCCCTCCTCCTTGCGATCCTCCGGACACAGCCGATGGCGTGACGAATCGCCTCGCCCGTGCTGCGCACCTTGATCGGCTGGCCGTCGAGCAGGATATCGCCGCCCTTCTTCTTGTCCGCGCCGTAGACGAGGTGCATCAGTTGGTGCATCAGTTCGCTGCGGCCTGCGCCCACCAGACCGAAAAAGCCGACGATCTCGCCGCGCTTCACCTCGAAACTCGCGGGCGCTGACAGCGCATCGCCCTGCACGTTCTTCATGGAGAAGCGCACGTCGCCCAGCGGACGCGAACGGTAGTTGTAGATATCGCTGATCTCGCGCCCGACCATCTCCGACCATCTCCTGCACGAGCGTGTCGCACGGCACGTCGGCGAGCGCCAGATGCGTGGCGATCTTGCATCCGTCGCGGAAGATCGTGCACGCATCGCACAGTTCGTAAATCTCGTTCATGCGGTGCGCAATGTAGATCAGCGCGCGGTTGTCCGCTTTCAGATCGCGCACGATCTTGAACAGCACTTCCGTCTCGCGATGCGATGACGACGTCGGCTCGTCCAGCGCGATCACGCGCGCATTGCGCAGCAGCACCTTGCAGATTTCGACCATATGCCGCTGCGCGATGGACAGCTTGTGCAACTTCGCGTTGGGATCGAGATCGACGCCCATCGCCGCGCGCTTGTTGACCCAGCCGAGCCGGTTCGACAACGCGCCGAGCAGCAAATTCTCGGACACGGTCAAATCCGGCACGTACTGCAATTCCTGATGGATCACCGCGATGCCCGACGCGATCGACGCCGCCGCGCTCGCGAACTTCACTTCCTTTTCGTCGATGAGCACGCGCCCAGAATCGGGCTGATACTCGCCGCCGAGAATCTTGAGCAGAGTCGATTTGCCCGCGCCGTTTTCGCCCATCAAACCGTGAACTTCGCCGGCATTGACGTCGAACGACACGCCGTCGAGCGCGCGCACGCCTGGAAACACCTTGCCGATGCTGTTAAAACGCAGCGTCGCTGACACATCGCCTCCTGTTTTTCGGCGGACCGCACACGCGATCCGCTTGTCACGTATAAGACTTAGTTCGATGCCAAACCCATCTGCTGACGAACCGACGACACGTTATCACGCGTCGCCAGCATGCCGGTCGTGAGCGTCAGCGGCGGCAGTGCCTTGCCGTCCTTGATATCCACGCATACTATCAGTTCGGACGTCTCTTCGCCGTGGCGCTTCGGGCTGGTGATCACGGTGCCGTAGAAGCCAGTCGGATTCGGCTTCTTGAACTCGTTCAACGCCGAGTCCGAACCGCCGATGCCGATCATGTTGTCGGCCTTAAAGCCACGGCCTTCCGCGGCCCGCACCGCGCCGAGCACGGCTTCGTCGTTCAGGCCGTAGACCCCCCCCAGTGCTTGTACTTCGGGTTCTTCGTGAGCGCGATGTTGACCACGCTGAATGCGTTTTCCGTGTCGGTCTTGGCCTGCGGTGCGGCGACGACGTTCGCCCGGCGGCAACGAGCGCGTCGGTCGCGCCAGAGGTGCGGTCATGCGCGGTCGGCAGTTGCTCGTAGGTCACGTCGATGGCGCCCACGTCCTTCATGTCCCAGCCGCGCTTCTTGATTTCGGCGGCGATGCCGTCGCCCACCTGCTTGCCGATGTTGTAGCCGAAATGCCCATGTGCGGCACGGACTCGATCGGCTTGCCCAAACCGTTGACGAGACGGTCATCGACGGTCATCATCTTGAGCTTGTCGGCCTTCGCCTTCGCGACGATGCCCAGCCCGAGCTTCACGTCCGGCGTGCAGATGATGAGCCCTGCGCCTTTTGCGCGGCGAGGTTGTCGATCGCGCTCATCACCTTTTCGCCCGACGGCGCGCCGATCTTGACGAGCGTGAAGCCCTTCTCCTTCGCGGCCATTTCCGCGAACTTCCACTCGTCCTGGAACCGGTTCTTCCGGCTGCTTCACGAGGAAGCCGATCTTGACGTCGGCGACGGCCTGCGCGACGGGTGCGCGGCGATCATGCTTGCGCTCGTGGCCGTGGCAACAGCGATCAGCGTAAGGAACAGTCTGCGTTTCATCTTTTGTCTCCCGACTTCTTCCGTTTTTTCAAAGATGCCCGCGTGCGGGCGCTACGAAGGTGTTGGCCATGTTTTTTTAGTCTTGATGCACACCGCGGCCAGTGCGTCATTCGTTTCAATCAATCGTAATACAGGTGATACAGCGCGCGCTTCTTCCGCCATCCACGGTGATGCAACTCGCATTGATGAAAGGCGCCTCGTCCGATGCAAGGAACACCGCCATCATCGCCACTTCCTCCGGCTGGCCGATGCGCTTCATCGGCTGCAGATCCAGCGTCGCGGCGCGCGGCTTGCTGGTCGGCTTGCGAATCCCACCAGTCGTGCGTCAACTGCGTTTCGATATAACCCGGCGCGATAGCATTCACGCGCACGTCGCACACGTTGTTCGGCGCGTATTCGTATTTGATGCCGAGCGCGCGCGTGAGTCCGATCACGCTGTGCTTCGCCACCGGATACAGAAAGTAGCCCGGAATGATCTTGAAACCGTGCGTCGAGGCGATATTCACGATGCAGCCGCGTCCGCGTTCCACCATGCCCAGCAGCACTGCGCGGCAACCGTTCCACACACCGTCAAGATCGACCGCGAAGCAGCGCTTCCAGTCGTCGTCAGTCATGGTCAGAGGCTCGCAGAACACGTTGATGCCAGCGTTTGTTCACGAGCGTATCGAGCAGGCCGAAGCGGGCTTCGGCCTGCTCCACCGCGTCCTTGACGGACACGCTCTGCGTCACGTTGGTATGGGCCGCGCAGACGCGCGCCGCTCATTTCCGACGCGATATGCTCGGCGCTCGCACGCGCTGTGTCGATATCCAGCTCCGCCAGCGCTCCGCCGCGCCCAGCGCCGGTGATCATCGTGACTTTGCCGGCGGAGGCGGTTCATCGCTTATCACCTCGCAAGACGATCAGTCCGTCGATGAACGCCTTCGCGTGCTTCGCGGTCACGTCCGCGCTCTGGCCCGGCTTGTACAGCGCCGATCCCAGACCGAAGCCGTTCGCGCCCGCGCTTAAGAACGGCCCCATGTTGTCCGGTGCGATGCCGCCGACCGGCACCAGCGGCACCTCCTTCGCGATCACCGCGCGCCACGCCTTCACGTCGACCGGGCCGAGCTGCTCGGCGGGGAACATCTTCAGCACGTCCGCGCCGTGCTTCAGCGCGGTGAACGCTTCGGTCAGCGTCGCGACGCCCGGCGCGCACGCCAGTCCCTGCGATTTCGCGGCGCGGATCACCTCGCCGTCGCTGTGCGGCATGACGATCAGTTCGCCGCCCGCGCTTTTCACGCTATCGACGTAACTCGGATGCAGCACTGTTCCTGCGCTGACGATGGCATCGGCTGGCAAGACCTTGCGGATCGCCGCGATGCTGTTGAACGGCTGCGGCGAATTCAGCGGCACTTCGATGACGCGAAAACCCGCTTCGTACAGCGCGTGTCCGTGCTGCGCCGCTTCGGCGGGCGTGACGCCGCGCAGGATCGCGATCAGCGAACACGTGGCGAAGGCCTTCGACAAGCCGTCGTGCATTGCGTACGGCGCGGGCAGATTGATGGGAGGCTGCACTCGTTCGCTCCTGCTCAGGCCGCGCGCGGGCGATGACGTCAGCCCCGCCTGCGCGGCGATTCCGTAAAGGCCGTGCTCGGTGGCGTGCGCGACCGTCTTCGCGTCGTGGCAGCCGTAACGCGCTAGGGCCGCGCGATAGCGGTCGCACAACGCGTCGTTGCCGATCAGACGCAGTGTTTTGCCGGCAAGCGTCGCCTGTTCGCGCGCCAGCACTTCGTTAAGTCCGCGCAGTTCGTGGCCGATCAGCAATCCCGACAGATAGTCCGGCTGCTGCTCGGCGGACAACTCGCCGGTCAGCCCGAGTGTGCGCGTGCTGAAGATCGTCGCGAGCAGGCCGGGGTGTCTGGCATCGCGCGCGGTGTCGACGCCGCGCAGAAACGACGCCTGATCGGGCGTCGAACTCGGATGCATGGTGCGGCCGAGAATCGTGTGATCGCGCAGCGCGCCGAAGGTCTCGCCAGTCATGAAAGTGTAGAAGCGTTCGATGCACCCATCGCGCACGAAGGCCCACTTCGCGTGCGTGCCCGGCAGGCCGATCAGCGCGCCGCTTTCCGCATCGAGCGAGGCGTCGCTGGCGAGCGCGCCGAAGATCTGCGTTTCCTCGCCGCGCATCACGTTGGGCAGCGTGCCGCGCTCCAGCATACCCGGCAACACGTGCACGGCCACACCGCGCGCCGCCGTCACCTTCACGATGCCCGCGACCAGCGCGTCCGCGCCCGCCGGCGTTTCGACGTACGGCGCTTCGACCCAGCCCTGCGCACTACCGACCATGCCAGCCGCGACCACCGGAAGCCGCGGATGCGCATCGAGCCACGCGCCGCAGGTTTCCTCGAAAGCCTGATCGAAGCCGCCGGGCGGCAGCTTCATGATCCCCGCCGACGATGCGCGCGTATCGAGCGCCGAACCGTCGCCGGCGATCAGATAAGCGTGCAGGGACGTGGTGCCCCAGTCGAGCGCGATGAGTGCGGGTTGGCGGCTCATCGCTTGATCCTGCGTGCGGCTTGCGGCGCGCACCAGCCGAGTTCCTCGGAGATCGCGCGGGCTTCGCGCTGGATCACCGGAATCAGTTCTTCCATGCGTTCGTGAGGCATATAGGGAATGGTGCTCGCGACCGACAAGGCCGCGACGATGGCACCCGACGCATCGCGCACGGGCGCGGCGACGCAACGAATCGACGTTTCGTTCTCTTCCAGATCGAAGGTGAAGCCGCCTTGCGAATAGCGCGTCATGCGCTGCAAAAAGGTGTCGATATCGGCGCGGCTTTCGGGCTTGAAGCTCTTTTTCTCCAGCGCCTTGAGCGACGCCTCGAGCAGCCGCTTCCACGACTGCGGCTCGAGGTCGAGCATCATCGCCTTGCCGATGCCGGTCGATGCCAGCGGCATGCGGTGCCCGACGCGCGAACGCATCTCGAGCCCGCGCGTGCCGGAAATCTTGTCGATATAGAGCACGTCGTTGCCGTCGCGCACGCCGAGGTGGATGGTGTCCTGCGTGTGATCGGCCAGCGCCTGCAGATGCGGACGCGCGACCGCCGCCGTCAGCGACATCTGCTCGAGCGCAATGATGCCGAGTTCGATCAGCTTCGGTCCGAGCAGATAGCCGCCCCCCTGTACCTGCCTCAGATAGCGCGCCTGCACGAGCGAACTGACGAGCCGGTGCGTCGTACTGCGCGTGGTGCCGAGCGCCGCACCGAACGCACGCAGATCGCGCGCACCGTTGGCGGCCGCTTCGAGCACCGCGAGACCGCGCAGCAGCGTCTGCGTGCCGGCCTGTTGCGGCGTGATATCGACGAGCGCGCTGGGCAGCGCGATCGCGTCGGGGTCGCGGCTGTCGCCGTCGTGCCCGTGCTTGCCGTTCGCCTTCTTCGCAACCGTTTCGACGGGCTGTAGCGCATCGTCGTCGCGGATGTCCGTTTCGATGCCCTGGAGTTTGTTCATGGCGCTCGTTCCTCGAATGAACACGAGCCGAATTACGCGGCGCGCGGCAAGGTTTCGCGACAGCGTGCCGTCGCCATCAAGTGAAAGCGCGACGAGCGGCGTTGACGACCGAAGTGCGTGTAAAGGGTGCGGCACGGCCCACAAGCGCGGGCGAGCGATCGAATGCATGACGTGTCTCCGTGTTGTACTTTTCTCGTACTTTTTTGGTACTCAGCCGCGCGAACCGGATTCGGGTCGATACCCGTTTCGGTCTCCATGCGACTGCCGTCTGACTATAGTTTGGATTTTAGGATGGTCTTTCTCGAAAATTCAATATGCGATCGTCATGCTCACATAATGGGAGGAAAGCTGACAACCAAAAGCTGGCAAGAATCGGGATAGGGGTGGCCAGTAACCTGACCGATCCCCTCCTACACCACCCGGCA
>LFJI01000011.1 GCA_001235855.1 Candidatus Burkholderia brachyanthoides | reverse complement strand
CCCAGGCCATGATCGACTCCGGACGAACCGACTCCGGACGAACCATTCGTCCGAAAGTGTTACCCCTGTCCTGGAACAGGTGTTACCCATCTCTCTGGTCTATACACCACGGTGCGGCGACGTCAGAAGCTTTCGTCCGCCACGAGATAGCGCCACTGGCCCTGCGGCAGATTGCCTAGCGTGACGTGTCCTATGCAGATGCGCTTTAGCACCGACGACCTCCAGGCCGGCCAGTTCACACATACGGCGAATCTGGCGCTTCTTGCCTTCTTGCAACACGAAGCGCAGTTGCTCGCCGTTCTGCCAGCTGACTTGAGCGGCACGCCGTCGAGTTCCAAGACCGTGACGCAGCAGCGCCAAATTTTCCGCCGGCAGTTGGCGGTCGATGTCGATCGTGTGCTCATCGTACTGTACGCGCATGAGGTACTCCTTGTCGACATCGGAATGCCCGCCGATTAGTTGCTTGGGCGATGCGGCCGTCTTGCGTCTGCACGAGCAGGCCGGTGGAATCTATGTCGAGGCGTCCGGCGGACGCGATCGAACGCAGATGATTCGGCGTGAACCGGATGCCGGAGCGGCCCTCGCTCCACTGATTCGCCGGATCGATCAGCGTGACGGCGGGTTCGTAGCCGTCTTCCGCCTGTCCCGAGACATAGCCGACCGGCTTTGTGCAGCAGGATCGTCGAGGCGCGCCTGGGCGGAGTGGGCGGCTGGCAGCAACTGAATGTTCGCCGTCGGCTCGATGCGCGTGCCGAGCGTGTCGACCACTTCGCCGTTCACAAGCACCAAGCCTTTTTCGATCCACTTGTCGGCTTCGCGGCGCGAGCAGATGCCGAGTTCGGACATCACTTTCGAGAGGCGCACGAGGCCGCCTTTTGGTGGTGATGCGGTTGCGGGGAGGGTGGGGAGCGGTCGTCGTGTGCGCCGGAGCCGGTGCGGGAGTCGTCGGTGCGCGGTTTGGATGCACGTCGTTCGTTGCTGCTGTGCTCGCCGCGTGCGCCGAAACCAGCACGCGACTCATCCCCTCGCGGCTTGAAAGCACGCCGCTCATCACCGCCACGCTCCGTAAAGCCCGCGCGCCTCTCATCCGCCTTCGCGGACTTGCCCCCTCCCGCGCGCGATGCTCCGGCGCCTCCGGACGCGTGGACTTGTGCCGCCCGGTGGAACTGCCGGCACGCACCAGCGAACGCGTCGCCGAAGTGGGACGCGGATGTTTGGCTGTCAGTTTGAGGCGCATAAAGTCTCAGGCTGCGATCGCGCGCAGCAATTCGGTTTCGACCTGGATCTGGGTGTGATTGGACGACAGGCTTCGGCCGTCGAGCAAAAACACGTCCTCGACGCGTTCGCCGAGCGTGTTGATGCGCGCCGCCTGCACGCCGATCCGGTGTTGCGCGAGCACGCGCGCGATTGAACAAAGAAGGCCCTGCCGGTCGTTCGCGGACACGGACAGGATGTAATACTGGCCACGCTCGTCGGGGCGCAAATCCACGCGCGGCGTGACCGGGAAAGTGCGCACCAGCCGCGACACGCGGCCCTTCGACGGTTCCGGCAGCAGGCTGTCGGCCGTCAGCAGCGCACTCAATTGCTGCTCGACGAGATTGGCGATATCGCGATAACTCCCGTCATGATCCGCATGCGCGACGAGAAAGTTATCGAGCGCGTAACCGTGACGCGTGGTCGTCACACGCGCATCGAGCACGGACAGGCCGCTCTTGTCGAAGTAGGCGCAGATGCCAGCGAACAAATCCGGCCGGTCCTTCACATACACGAGCACTTGCAGCGCCGCGCCGATGGGCGAGGGCCGCGCACGCACGATCGGCGTCTCGCTTTCGACGTGCCGGTACAGCACGCGCGTCTGCCATGCGATATCGGCCGGATCGTGGCGCAGGAAGTAGCCCACATCGAGCTGATCCCAGAGCCGCTTCTGCGCGTTCTCCGGCACGGTCTCGAGCCGCAGCAGCGCGAGCGCCGATTCCTGCCGCGACTTCAGTTCCGAATGCGTATCCAGCCGCGCGCCGCCGAGCACCGCGAGCGTCGCGCGATACAAATCTTCTAGCAGCTTGCCTTTCCAGTTGTTCCACACCTTCGGGCTGGTGCCGCGGATATCGGCGATGGTGAGCAGGTACAGCGCGGTGAGCCGCCGTTCGGTCTTGATGACGGCAGCGAACTGCTTGATGACCTCGGGATCGCTCGTATCCTGCTTCTGCGCGACATGGCTCATGGTCAGATGCTGCTCGACGAGCCATACCACGAGATCGCTGTCTTCCGCGCCAATGTCGTGCTCGCGGCAAAAGCGCCGCGCGTCGGCCATGCCGAGCGTCGAATGATCGCCACCGCGTCCCTTGGCGATATCGTGAAACAGCGCCGCCACGTACAGCAGCCATAGACGGTCGAAATTGCCCATCAACTGGCTGCAAAACGGATACTCGTGCGCATGCTCGGCGATCGCGAAGCAGCGCAAATTGCGCAGCACCATCAGGATGTGCTGGTCGATCGTGTACACGTGGTAGAGGTCGTGCTGCATCTGCCCGACGATGCGGCGGAAATTCAGCAGATAACGCCCGAGCACGCTCGTCTGATTCATCAATCGGAACGCGTGGGTGATGCCTTCGGGCTGCTTCAGGATTTCCATGAACAGGCGGCGGTTTTCCGGATCGCCCCGCCAGTTGCGGTCCATCAGGTCGCGCGCGTTGTAGATGGCCCGCAGCGTGCGCGCCGAAAATCCCTTGATGCCGCGCGTCTGCTCGTACAGCAGGAACGCTTCGAGAATGGTGTGCGGCTCGCGTTCAAACACATCGTCACGGGCGATTTCCAGCATGCCCTGCTTCTCGACGAAACGCCCGTTGATCACGCGCGTAATGCCGCTCGTCGAGGGGAAAAGCTGCGCCTCGACGTTCTGGATCAGGATTGTCGCGAGTTGCGTGACGGCCTTCGCAGCCCAGTAGTAGCGGCGCATCAACTGCTCGCTCGCGCGCTTGGCGGCGGTCGCCTTGAAGCCGAAGCTTTCCGCGAGCGGCGTTTGCAGATCGAACACCATAATGTCCTGACGACGCCTGGCGATCACGTGCAGGCGCGTGCGCAGGTTCTTCAGAAACGCTTCGTTGCGGTGCAGTTCGCGCGCTTCGCGGTCGGTGATCAGGCCGCGCGTATCGAGTTCGCGCCAGTTGCTGCCGAAATCCGCCGCGCGCGTGATCCACAGGATCAGTTGCAGGTCGCGCAGGCCGCCGGGGCTTTCCTTCACGTTCGGTTCGAGGCTGTACGGCGTGTCCTGGAACTTCGCGTGGCGCTGGCGCATCTCCAGTACTTTCGCGTGGAAGAAGGCGCGCGGATCGAGCGTTTCCTTGTAGCGTTCCGAAAAGCGCCCGAACAGACGCGCGTCGCCGCAAATGCCCCGCGCTTCGAGCAGCGAGGTCTGCACGGTGATGTCGTTGCCCGCCTCGGCGATGCACTGCCCGACCGAGCGCACACTGCTGCCGATATCCAGCCCCAGATCCCACGCTATGCCGATGAACCGCTCGATGCGGCCGTTCAGTTCCGCGTCGTCACTGGCGGCGGAGTCCGGCAGCAGCACGAGGATATCGACGTCGGAATAGGGCGCAAGCTCGCCGTGTCCGTAACCGCCCACCGCGACGAGCGCGGCGTCGTCGGGCATCTCGCAGGCGGCCCACGCGCCCTTGAGCGCGTCGTCGGTGCCGCGGGCGAGCGCGCGCATCAACGGCTCGACATTCGATGCCGTCTGGAAGCGTTCGATTAGCGCGGCTTTCTCCGCCTTGTAGGCGTTGCGCAGCGATTCGACGGGCGTAGCGACGGCGGCGGTGACGCTCATAAATCGATGTGGGAGGCGAGAAGAGCGAAGTCGGAAGCGGCGCTCGCCGGTGAGACGGGCGCCGAAGGCGGAGCAGGTCAGACGGTCACGGCGATCAGTTGCGAAGGCGCTTGCGTGCCGGCCGAGACGGTCAGCACTTCGTAGCCGGTCGGCGTGACGAGCACAGTGTGCTCCCATTGCGCGGACAGGCTACGGTCGCGCGTCTTGACGGTCCAATGATCGGGCATGGTTCGGATTTCGCGGCGGCCGGCGTTGATCATGGGCTCGACGGTAAACATCATGTCCGCCTGCAACTTGATGCCGGTGCCCGCGCGTCCGTAATGCAGCACTTGCGGCTCTTCGTGGAACACCTGGCCGATGCCGTGGCCGCAGTATTCGCGCACCACGCTATATCCCTGCGATTCGGCATGCTTCTGAATGGCCGCGCCGATATCGCCGAGATGCGCGCCCGGGCGCACCTGATCGATGCCGAGCCACATGCAGTCGAAGGTGGTCTGCACGAGACGCTTGGCCAGAATCGACCCTTCGCCGACGATGAACATGCGGCTCGTGTCGCCGAAATACCCATTCTTGATCACGGTGATGTCGATGTTCAGCGCATCGCCGTTCTTGAGCACCTTGTCGCCGGGAATGCCGTGGCAGATCACGTCGTTGACGGAAATGCAGGTGGCCTTCGGGTAGGGCGGGTAGCCGGGCGGCTGATAATTGAGCGGCGCGGGAACGGTGCCCTGTTCCTTCACCATGAATTCGTGACAGAGCCGATCCAGTTCTTCCGTCGTCACGCCCGACGCGATATGCGGCGTGATGAAATCGAGCACTTCGCTGGCCAGCCGGCAGGCGACGCGCATCTGCACAATATCGTGGTCGTTTTTCAGCGTAATGGACATGACTTGACTCAAGAAAAGTGTATGCGGCGGTGCGCCACGAATTGCATATTATCGCACCTTAAATAAGGGGCCGCAGCGGGAATCTCGGCCGGGCGGCCGGGTGCGCGCGGGTCGGGCCGTCCACACCGGGCAGAATTTCCGGGTGAAAGCCGACTTAAGCCCGTTAATCCTCACATGCTATACTTATATAATAAGCTTTAATTCGTTTGCTCGAACTCTAGGTATGAGTCTCCAGGCGTGAGTTCGAAGTAAGCCGCATAAAGCGAAACGGGCCATCAATCCGATTATCCGTTTTGCAGGCAACTGAAACTCAAGCCGGCAGCACTCAGGGTGTCTCGCTCGAACTAACGCGGGATGCGGCAACCGGCTTAAGACCCAACCCTCGCGGAGAATTTCATGGCAGTCACGATGCGTCAAATGCTGGAAGCCGGTGTCCACTTCGGTCACCAAACGCGCTTCTGGAACCCCAAGATGGCCCCGTATATCTTCGGTCATCGCAACAAGATTCACATCATCAACCTCGGAAAGACCCTGCCGCTCTACAACGACGCGCTGAAGTACGTGCGCCAGTTGGCAGCGAACCGCGGCACGATTCTTTTCGTCGGCACGAAGCGACAGTCGCGCGACACCATCGCTCAGGAAGCGGCACGCGCAGGCATGCCGTTCGTCAACGCCCGCTGGCTCGGCGGCATGCTGACCAACTTCAAGACGCTGAAAGTTTCGATCAAGCGCCTGAAGGACATGGAAGCGGCTGTCGAATCGGGTGAAACCGAGCGCATGAGCAAGAAGGAAGCGCTCCTGTTCGAACGCGAAATTGCCAAGCTGCAAAAGTCGATCGGCGGCGTGAAGGACATGGGCGGCATTCCGGACGCGATCTTCGTGATCGACGTCGGCTACCACAAGATTGCCGTCACCGAAGCCAAGAAGCTCGGCATTCCGGTCTTCGCCGTGGTCGACACGAACCACTCGCCGGAAGGCATCGACTACGTCATCCCGGGTAACGACGACGCATCGAAGGCTGTGTCGCTGTACGCCGAAGGCGTGGCGGATGCGATCCTCGAAGGCCGCGCCAACGCGGTGAATGACGTGATCCAGGCCGTGCGTGGCGGCGAAGGCGACGAGTTCGTCGAGGTCAACGCAGAGGCGTAATCGAGCCTGCGGCCGACAAAAAATGGGGCTTTGCGAAAGGCCCCTTTTTTTAGTCAGCGCGATAGTAGTGCCCATTTTCCTGCCGCCGGTCCATTGCAAAAAAACGGCGGTACGTATCAAACAGACTCAAGGAGCGAATGATGGCGGCAATTACCGCAAGCATGGTGGCAGAACTGCGCGCGAAGACCGATGCGCCGATGATGGAATGCAAGAAGGCGCTGACGGAAGCCGACGGCGACATGGCACGCGCGGAAGAACTGCTGCGCGTGAAGCTCGGCAACAAGGCGAGCAAGGCGGCATCGCGCGTGACGGCCGAAGGCATCGTCACGGCACACGTCGAAGGCAATGTCGGCGCGCTCGTCGAGCTGAACTGCGAAACCGACTTCGTCGCGAAGAACGATGACTTCCTGGGGTTCGGCAAGAGCATCGCCGAACTGGTCGCCAAGCACAATCCGGCCAACGTCGCCGCGCTGTCGGCGCTCGCGCTGGAAAGCTCGACAGTCGACGCCGTGCGTCTGGCGCTGGTCGGCAAGATCGGTGAAAACCTGTCGATCCGCCGTTTCGTGCGTTTCGAGCCGGCCAACAAGGTCGCGTCGTACCTGCACGGCACGCGTATCGGCGTGCTGGTTGAATTCACGGGCGCGGACGAGCAAGTCGGCAAGGATGTGGCCATGCACGTCGCGGCCATGAAGCCGGTTTCGCTGTCGTCGAACGACGTTCCGGCCGATCTGATCGCCAAGGAACGCAGCATCGCCGAACAGAAGGCCGCCGAATCGGGCAAGCCGGCTGAAATCGTCGCGAAGATGGTCGACGGCTCGGTCCAGAAGTACCTGAAGGAAGTGTCACTGCTGAACCAGCCGTTCGTGAAGAACGACAAGCAAACCATCGAGCAGATGCTGAAGGCAGCCAACGCTTCGGTGCAGAAGTTCGCGCTGTTTGTGGTCGGCGAAGGCATCGAAAAGCGTCAGGACGATTTCGTGGCGGAAGTGGCGGCGCAAAAGTCACTGCGGCCAAGCAGTCGTAATCGGCCCTAAACCTGCATTAAGGCGTTTGTGCTGATATTGCGCAGCCAGACGGCGAGTAGGATCGAAGTGAAGCGCAGCGATTTTCGTTCGCCTCATGGTGGTTCAGTTTAGAAGGCACGGCGGGCGCAGCAGATCGGTGTTAACCCGTATCTGTCGCGCCCACGGCCCGATCCGGTCCGCTTGCAGTAAAAATATTGTTTCACTCCTACAGTTCTACGTTGTTGCAATCCTCCTCGGCGCGATCGGAAACTCATATGCCCACAGCCTACAAACGCGTACTCCTCAAACTCTCCGGTGAAGCTCTGATGGGCGACGATGCTTTCGGCATCAATCGAGCAACAATCGAAAGGATGGTGGCGGATATCGCGAAAGTAGTGCGCCTCGGGACGCAACTCGCCGTCGTAATCGGCGGCGGCAATATCTTTCGCGGCGTCGCGGGCGGCGCGGCCGGCATGGATCGCGCAACCGCCGACTACATGGGCATGCTCGCCACGATGATGAACGCCCTCGCGCTGCAGGACGCCATGCGTCACGCGGGCATCGAGGCGCGAGTGCAGTCGGCGCTGCGCATGGATCAGGTGGTCGAGCTGTACATTCGCCCCCGCGCGATCCGTCAACTGGAAGAAGGCCGCATCGTGATTTTCGCGGCCGGCACGGGCAACCCGTTCTTCACGACGGACACGGCGGCCGCGCTGCGCGGTTCGGAAATTGGCGCCGAGGTGGTGTTGAAAGCAACCAAGGTCGATGGCGTATACTCCGCCGACCCGAAGAAGGACCCGAGCGCGACGCGCTACAGCACGATCAGCTTCGACGAAGCGATCGGCAAGAATCTGCAGGTGATGGACGCCACGGCTTTCGCGCTGTGCCGCGACCAGAAATTGCCGATTCGCGTGTTCTCGATCAATAAGCCCGGTGCGCTGACGCGTATCGTGCAGGGCGACGACGAAGGTACGCTCGTCCACGTGTAAACTCTCGCGATATCAGGCGCCGCGCGGCTGGCAAAGAGGCCACGCGCAGAACGGGCCTTTATCATAGGTAAAATTAGGTTTCGGAGGTTCAAATGAGTGTGGCTAACATTAAAAAGGGTGTCGACCAGAAGATGCAGCGGTCGATCGAAACATTTAAGGCCGATCTCGCCAAGATTCGCACGGGCCGCGCCCACACGGGCCTGCTCGATCACATCCAGGTCGACTACTACGGCTCGAACGTGCCCATCTCGCAAGTCGCGAACATGACTCTCGTCGATGCGCGCACGATTGGCGTCCAGCCGTGGGAAAAGAAGATGGTCGCCGTCATCGAGAAGGCGATTCGCGAATCGGACCTCGGTCTGAACCCGGCGACGCAAGGCGATCTGATCCGCGTGCCGATGCCCGCGCTGACCGAAGAGCGCCGCCGCGAGCTAACGAAAGTCGTGAAGGGCGAGGGCGAAACCGCGAAGGTCGCCGTGCGCAACCTGCGCCGCGACGCCAACGACGTGCTCAAGAAGCTCGTCAAGGACAAGGAAATCTCAGAAGACGACGAGCGCTGTTCGAGCAACGAAGTCCAGAAGCTGACGGACAAGTTCGTCGCCGAGATCGACAAGCTCGTGCAGACCAAAGAAGCCGAAATCATGACGGTGTGAGGCCGTAGAAACGGTTCCGCCAGCCGCGACTGCTTATAGTCGGTTGGCTCTCATATCCTCTCGATTACAAGATTCAGCGGCCATGACCTATACCAGATCCACCGTTACCGTGCCCGATGTCGCAGCAGTCCCGCGTCACGTCGCGATCGTCATGGACGGCAACGGCCGTTGGGCGACCGAGCGGCGCCTGCCGCGCGTCGCCGGTCACTCGCGCGGCGTCGACGCGGTGCGCGCCACCGTCGAAAGCTGCGCGCGGCGCGGTGTAGAATTCGTCACGCTGTTCGCCTTCAGCTCCGAGAACTGGCGTCGTCCGCACGAGGAAGTCTCGTTCTTGATGCGCCTGTTCGTCACTGCGCTCGAGCGCGAAGTCGGCAAACTGCACGCCAACGACATTCGTCTGCGCGTGGTCGGCGACATCGCTATGTTCGACGACAAGATCCGCGCGGCCATCAACCGCGCCGAAAGCAAGACCGCGCGCAATACGCGGCTCACGCTGACCATCGCCGCCAATTACGGCGGTCGCTGGGACATCATGCAGGCGACCAAGAAGCTGATCGCGCAGTCGCTCGAGCAGGGCTCGCCCGCGCGCGTGGACGACGAATCGTTCGCCGAGCATCTCGCGATGGCCTATGCGCCCGAGCCGGACCTCTTCATCCGCACGGGCGGCGAGCAGCGCATCAGCAACTTCCTGCTGTGGCAGATCGCGTACACCGAGTTCTATTTCACACACACTTACTGGCCCGACTTCGACGCCGCAGAACTCGACCGCGCGATCGCATCGTACGGCGACCGCGAGCGGCGCTTCGGGCGCACCAGCGCTCAACTCGCTTCCCAATCGCAGAAGGCCGACACCCTTTCATGCTAAGAACCCGTGTCATCACGGCAATCGTCCTGCTGGCAGTTCTCGTACCGATCACGCTGTTCGCGCCAATCGGAGCGTTCGGAGCGCTGATCGGTTTCGTCGTGGTATTCGCCACCTGGGAGTGGGGGCGGCTGCTCAAGCTCAACGGGGCGGGGCCGGTCGCTTACGCGCTGGTCGCAGGCGTCGCGCTCATTTTCAGCACTTTTCTCGGCATCGAGCCGCGTCCGCTGTATCAGATGGCGGCGATTTTCTGGGTGCTGGCGGGGCCGTATGCGCTGCTGCGCAAGCCCAAGCTCAGCGCGGACGCGTGGCGTGCGTTCCTGCTGTTCGCGGGCATCATCGTGTTTCTGGCCTGCTGGCACGCGGTGGTCGATGCGCGCGCGCGGGGCGTGGCTTTCGTGCTATCGCTTCTGCTAGTAGTCTGGCTGGCTGATATAGGCGCATACTTCGCCGGAAAAGCGCTCGGCCGCCACAAGCTCGCCCCTTCGATCAGTCCGGGCAAGACCTGGGAAGGCGCGCTCGGAGGATGGCTCGCCGTCATCATGATTGGCGCGCTCGCCGTCCCCACCGGTTTTTACGCGCCCACCGTGTTCACGGCCCTGGCCGGGCATCTCGGCTGGGATAGCGCCTTCGTCGCCCTGACCGTGCTGGTGGTGTTCAGCGTCGTCGGCGACCTGTTCGAGTCGCTCCTGAAACGCCAGGCGGGCCTCAAGGATTCGAGCGGACTGCTGCCGGGACACGGCGGCATGCTCGACCGCATCGACGCATTGTTGCCCGTATTGCCGATCGCCTTGCTGATGCTCGGCTAATCGGCCAGAGAAGAATTTATGCAAAAATGTCTCACATTGCTCGGCTCCACGGGCTCGATCGGCGATAGCACGCTCGACATCGTGGCAAGGCACCCGGACCGGTTCTCGGTCTATGCGTTAAGCGCCCAACGCAACGGCGACAAGCTCGTCGCGCAATGCCTGCGGTTCCGGCCGGAAGTCGCCGTCGTCGGCGACGCGCAAACCGCCGCGCGCGTGGCCTCGGCGTTGCGCGCAGAGGGCTGCAAGACCGAGGTGATGCACGGCCCGGAGGCGCTCGTCGAGGTGGCGCGCGCATCGCAATGCGATACCGTGGTCGTCGCCATCGTGGGCGCGGCGGGCCTCGCGCCCACGCTCGCCGCCGCGCGCGCGGGCAAGCGCATCCTGCTCGCCAACAAGGAAGCACTGGTTATGTCCGGCCAGATCTTCATGGACACGGTGCGCGACAACGGCGCCATCCTGCTGCCGGTCGACAGCGAGCACAACGCAGTGTTTCAGTGCCTGCCGCCCTGCGCAGACAAGGAAGCGAAGCTGCTGCACGGTGGCGTGTCGAAGATCATCCTCACGGCATCTGGCGGCCCGTTTCGCACGCGCGAGCCGGCCACGCTGGTCGATGTCACGCCGGACGAAGCCTGCCAGCATCCGAACTGGGCGATGGGACGCAAGATCTCCGCCGATTCCGCGACGATGATGAACAAGGGCCTCGAAGTAATCGAGGCGCACTGGCTGTTCGAATTGCCGGGCAAGCAGGTCGAAGTGCTGATCCATCCGCAGAGCGTGATCCATTCGATGGTGTCCTACGCGGACGGCTCGGTGCTCGCGCAACTGGGCAATCCCGACATGCGCACGCCGATCGCGCACGCGCTGGCGTTTCCGGATCGTGTGGATTCGGGCGTCGCGCAACTCGATCTCGCGCAGATCGTGCAGCTCACGTTCGAGAAGCCCGATTTCAAGCGTTTCCCGTGCCTCGCGCTTGCCATTCAGGCGATGGAAGCGGGCGGCATCGCGAGCGCGGCGCTCAACGCGGCCAACGAGATCGCGGTTGAAGCGTTCCTGGAACGCCGCATCGGCTTCATGGCGATCGGCGAAATCGTGGATCGCGTGCTGAACGCGCTGCCCAATACGAGCGCCGCAGCGCTCGACGATGTCCTTGCCGCCGATGCGAATGCGCGCCGCTTGGCGACGGGCTTCGTCACCGGGCTGACCGCGAGCGCTCCGGGTTGTTCCTCCGGGTGTTCAATCCATAGCCCATTGAGGCCGTCATGAACTTTCTGACCGAAATCGTCGCCTTCGTCGTCGCGATAGACGTGCTCGTCGTCGTCCATGAATTCGGTCATTACAGCGTCGCGCGAATGTGCGGCGTGAAGATTCTGCGTTTTTCGGTTGGGTTCGGCAAGCCGCTCGCGCAATGGACGAGCAAGAAGACGGGCGTCGAATGGACCATCGCATCGCTGCCGCTCGGCGGCTACGTGAAGATGCTCGACGAACGTGAGTCCGAGGATCGCATTCCGTCGGAAGACCTGCTGCACGCATTCAACCGGCAATCGGTGTTCAAGCGCATCGCGATCGTCGCGGCCGGGCCGGTCGCCAACTTCGTGCTGGCCATCGCGCTGTTTTCGGTAGTGTTCGCGGGCGGCGTGACGGAACCCGCGGCGATCGTCTTCGCGCCCGCGCCCGATACGGCGGCGGCGCGTGCCGGCTTCGAAGGCGGCGAAAAAATTCTCTCGATGCGCGATGCGGCGGGCGGCGAATCGCACGCGATCCGTTCGTGGTCGGACCTGCGCTGGAAGCTGCTGGATGCGTCGCTCGATCACCGGCAGATCGTGCTGACCGCGAAGACCCGCGAGGGCGCCTACGACTTCCCGGTGAACGTGACGGGCATCACCGATGCCGACGCCGATCAGGACTTCATGGACAAGCTCGGCTTCACGTCGGGCGGCGGCACGCTGACGGTGGCGGGGATCGAGCCGGGCAGCGCGGCGCAAAAGGGCGGTCTCGCCGCCGGCGACAAGCTGCGCGCGATCGACGGCCGTCCGGTCAACAACGCGACGAGCTTCATCGATTACGTGAAGGGCCATGGCGGCAAGCTGGTCACGCTCACGGTGGAGCGCGGCGGCAAGAGCGACGCGGTGACCATCACGCCAGAAGTCAAAACGGATGCGTCGAACGGCAAGGAAATCGGCCGCATCGGCGCGGCACTGGCGAACCAGTTGCCGACCGTCGACGTGCGTTATGGGCCCATCGAGAGCCTGCGCCTGGGCGTGAATCGCACATGGGACATCAGCACGTATTCGCTGCGCATGTTCGGCCGCATGATCACCGGCGAGGCATTGCTCAAGAACCTGTCGGGACCGGTGACCATTGCCGATTACGCGGGCAAGAGCGCGCGACTCGGCCCGACCGCTTTCATTTCCTTCCTAGCCCTCGTCAGCATCAGTCTCGGCGTCTTGAACTTGTTACCGATTCCGGTATTAGACGGTGGTCATCTGTTATATTATTTGGTTGAAGCCGTTACCGGTAAAGCGGTGTCCGATCGCTGGCAGCTGGTTCTGCAACGGGCGGGCTTGGTCTGCATCGTCGCATTATCGATGATCGCCCTGTTCAACGACCTCGCTCGCCTGATCCGTTTTTGATCCACGTTCACACATTCTGGCGTCGCTCATGGTGTATGTCATGGGGCGATCGCTGGAACGAATGCAGCTATATACTGGGGAAGCACGTTGTTCAAACCTCATCGCTTTGTTCCTAAGACGGCAGTGGCTGCGGCGTTCGCCGCAACGGGTATGGCGGCACACGCCACCACGCCGTTCGTCGTGCATGATATCCAGATCGAAGGGCTGCAACGCATCGAACCGGGTTCCGTGTTCGCTTATCTGCCTATAAAGCAAGGCGACACGTTCACCGACGACAAGGCCTCCGAAGCGATTCGCGCACTCTACGCAACCAGCTTCTTCAACGACGTTCAGGTCTCCACGGAAGGCAACATCGTCATCGTGCAGGTGCAGGAACGGCCCGCCATTTCGAATATCGATTTCGCGGGTCTGCACGAGTTCGACAAAGACACCATCAGCAAGGCGCTGCGCTCGGTCGGTCTCTCGCAAGGCCGCTCGTACGACAAGGCGTTGCTGGATCGCGCGGAGCAGGAGTTCAAGCGCCAGTATCTGACGCGCGGTTTCTATGCCGCCGAAGTCACCACCACCGTAACGCCGGTGGATCGCAATCGTGTCGCAATTCTGTTCACCGTCGCGGAAAGCCTGAGCGCGAAGATCCGCCAGATCAACTTCGTCGGCAACAAGGCGTTCAGCTCGAGCACGCTGCTCGGCGAAATGCAGTTGTCCACGCCAAATTGGTTCTCCTGGTACACGAAGAGCGACCTCTACGCGAAGGAAAAGCTCACTGGCGACCTCGAGAACGTCCGCTCGTATTACCTGAATCACGGCTACCTCGAGTTCAGCATCGACTCCACGCAGGTGTCGATCTCGCCGGACAAGAAGGACATGTACCTGACGGTCGCCGTGCACGAGGGCGAGCCGTACAAGGTCAGCAGCGTGAAGCTCGCTGGCAATTTGCTCGACCGCGAACCCGAACTGCAGCAGCTCGTCACCGTCAAGCAAGGCCAGTTGTTCTCGGCCGAGAAGCTGCAGGCCACGACCAAGGCCATCGTCAACAAGCTCGGCGAATACGGCTACGCGTTCGCGCAGGTCAATGCGCCGCCGGAAATCGATCAGGTGCATCACACCGTCGCGCTGACGCTGCAGGTCGAACCGAGCCGCCGCGTGTACATGCGCCGCGTGAACATCGTCGGCAATACCCGCACGCGCGACGAAGTGGTGCGCCGCGAAATGCGGCAGCTCGAAAGCTCGTGGTTCGATTCGAGCCGTCTCGCGTTGTCGAAGGACCGTATCAACCGTCTCGGCTACTTCACGGACGTGGATGTAACGACGGTGCCGGTCGAAGGCACGGCCGACCAGGTGGACGTGGACGTGAAGGTCACGGAAAAGCCGACCGGCGCCATTACGCTGGGCGCGGGCTTCTCGTCGACGGACAAGGTGGTACTCTCGGCCGGTATGTCGCAGGACAACGTGTTCGGTTCGGGTACGAGTCTGTCGGTCAACATCAACACTGCGAAGACGTATCGCACGCTGACGGTCACGCAGGTCGATCCTTACTTCACCATCGACGGCATCAAGCGGATCACCGACGCGTACTACCGCACGTATCAGCCGCTGTATTACTCGACGGATTCGAGCTTCAAGATCGTGACGATGGGCGCGGACACCAAGTTCGGTATCCCGTTCTCGGAACAGGACACGGTGTTCTTCGGCGTCGGCGCCGAGCAGAACACCATGGATGTCGATTCGGCCACGCCGCAGTCGTACATCAACTACGTGAACGAATTCGGCCGCGTGGTGAACAACTACCCGCTGACGGTCGGCTGGTCGCGCGACAACCGGGACAGCGCGCTGGTGCCGAGCCGCGGTTACTACATTCAGTCGAACGCCGAATACGGCACGCCGATCGGCAACACGACGTACGCGAAGTTCGACGCGCAGTTCCAGTATTACTATTCGTTCGCGCGCGGCTTCGTGCTGGGCTTCAACCTGCAGGGCGGCTACGGCAAGGGCCTCGACGGTCAGACGTACCCGATCTTCAAGAACTACTACGCGGGCGGTATCGGTTCGGTGCGCGGCTATTCGCCGAGCTCGCTGGGTCCGCGCGACGCGAAGACGGGCGACCCGATCGGCGGTTCGCGCATGGCCGTGGGTAACATCGAACTGACGTTCCCGCTGCCGGGCACGGGTTATGACCGCACGCTGCGCGTCTTCACCTTCCTCGATGCGGGTAACGTCTGGGGCGATCCGAATCAGGGCGGCACGAGCTCGGGCGCGAACGGCCTGCGTTACGGCTACGGTCTGGGTCTCGCGTGGATTTCGCCGATTGGCCCACTCAAGCTGAGCTTGGGTTTCCCTCTGCAAAAGCATGAAGGCGATCAGTATCAGAAGTTCCAGTTCCAGATCGGTACGGCGTTCTGACGCGGCCGGCGGACCATGCGAACTTCCATTAATTTAGACGTGACATGAGGAACACTTTGCGAACCGGTAAGCTTTCGAAGCATATGGCGCTGGCGCTTGCGTTATCGATGTTTCTCGGCCTAGGGACGGCGGCGAATGCGAGTGCTCAGGAAGCGCGCATCGCGGCCGTGAACTCCGACCGCATTCTGCGCGAATCGGTGGCGGCCAAGGCTGCGCAGTCGAAGCTCGAGCAGGAATTTTCGAAGCGCGACAAGGCTTTGCAGGACATGGCGCAGCGCCTGAAGGCGATGTCGGACAACATCGACAAGAATGGCCCGTCGATGGCGCCGAGCGACCGCGCGGCGCGTCAGCGCGATCTCGCGCAACTCGACGCGGACTTCCAGCGCAAGCAGCGCGAATTCCGCGAAGACCTGAATCAGCGCCGCAACGAGGAACTGGCGGCGGTGCTGGATCGCGCAAACAAGGTCATTAAGCAGATCGCGGAACAGCAGCACTACGATCTGATCGTGCAGGAAGCGGTGTACGTGAGTCCGCGCATCGATATCACCGATCAGGTTCTGAAGGCGCTCGCGGCGGCTTCACCGGCCGGGGCGAGCGGTACGGGCCCTAACTGACGAGGAGCAGGCACAGGCATGGCGATCACGCTCGACGATCTGGTGAAGCGCTTCGGCGGTGAAGTGGTCGGCGATCGCGCGCATCGCGTTGAAGCTCTGGCGCCGCTCGACAAGGCGGGGCCCGCACAACTCGCGTTTCTCGCGAATCAGAAGTATCTGCCGCAGTTGGAGACTACGGCCGCCGGCGCGGTGCTGATTTCTCCCTCAGACATCGAAAAGCTCAGCAGCAAGCGCGACGGCAGTAACTTCATCGTCACGCTGAATCCTTACGCTTATTTCGCGCGCGTCGCGCAGGCGTTCATCGAACTCGCCGCGCCCAAGGCCGTGCCCGGCGTGCATTCGAGCGCCTATGTCGATCCCGCGGCGAAGGTCGCGGCGAGCGCCGTCATCGGGCCGCACGCGACTGTGGAAACAGGCGCGGTCATCGGCGAGCGCGTGAAGCTGGATGCTGGCGTGGTGGTCGGCCACGGCGTTACGCTGGGCGACGACGTGCATCTGTATCCGAACGTCACGGTCTATTACGGTTGCAAGCTGGGTGCCCGCGTAATCGTTCATGCGGGCGCGGTGATCGGCGCGGACGGTTTCGGTTTTGCGCCGACTTTCACGGGCGAAGGCGATGCCCGCACCGGTAGCTGGGTGAAGATTCCGCAGGTCGGCGCGGTCGATATCGGCGACGACGTGGAAATCGGCGCGAACACCACGATCGACCGTGGCGCGATGGCGGACACCGTCATCGAAGCGAACGTGAAGATCGACAATCTCGTGCAGATCGGCCATAACTGCCGAATCGGCGCGTACACTGTCATCGCGGGGTGCGCGGGCATCGCGGGCAGCACGAACATCGGCAAGCATTGCATGATCGGCGGCGCGGTGGGTATCGCCGGTCATGTGACGCTGGCGGATTATGTGATCGTCACAGCGCAGTCCGGCGTGTCGAAATCGCTGACCAGGGCAGGCATGTACACCAGTGCGTTCCCGGCCGTGCCGCACGCGGACTGGAACAAGAGCGCGGCGGTGGTGCGCAATCTCGACAAGATGCGCGACCGGATCAAGGCGCTCGAGGCGGCATTGGGCGAACGCGATGGCGGCAAACCGGGGAAAGCCTGAAACAGGACCAGCACGAAGCAGAGCAGTAACGACACGACACAGCGATCAAGCAAGAGCGGACGAGCCCGAGCCGCCAGAGCAGAGACGCAGACAAGGTATCCAACGCGAACGCGCGCCTTCCAGGCCGCGTCCGCCATCAAATTTCCGCGCACGACAAGCGCGTGGCCAGAACGACCATGAGCACAGAAAAAATCAATCTCGACATCCACAAGATCCTCACGCTGCTGCCGCATCGCTATCCGATCCTGCTCGTTGACCGCGTGCTCGAACTCGAACCGCACAAGAGCATCAAAGCGATCAAGAACGTGACGATCAACGAGCCGTATTTCCAGGGTCACTTCCCGACACGGCCGGTAATGCCGGGCGTGCTCATTCTGGAAGCGCTCGCGCAAACGGCGGCGCTTTTGACCTTTGCGGAAGAGCCGCACGATCCGAGCAAGACGCTGTACTACTTCGTCGGCATCGACGGCGCGCGTTTCAAGCGGGTCGTGGAACCGGGCGATCAACTCGTGCTCAACGTCACCTTCGAGCGGTATATGCGAGGCATCTGGAAGTTCAAGGCGCGCGCCGAAGTGGAAGGCACGATCGCCGCCGAAGCCGAACTCATGTGTAACGTGAAGAACACAGACGCCTGAGCTCAGCTCGAGCGTTGGCGTTCATGGAAACGAGCAGCACGAACAGCACAGGCGAGGCAGCATGAGCAAGATTCACCCCACCGCGATCATCGAAGCGGGCGCGCAACTCGACGAATCGGTCGAGATCGGGCCGTACGCGATCGTCGGTGCGCACGTCGTCATTGGCGCGGGCACGACCGTCGGGTCGCATAGCGTGATCGAAGGTCACACGACCATCGGACGCGAGAACCGCATCGGCCATTACGTGTCGATCGGTGGACGTCCGCAGGACATGAAGTACAAGGGCGAGCCGACGCGGCTCGAGATCGGCGACCGCAACACTATCCGCGAATTCACCACGCTGCATACCGGCACGGCGCAGGATCAGCGCGTGACGTCGATCGGCAGCGACTGCTGGATCATGGCGTACGTGCACGTCGGACATGACTGCCGGCTGGGCAATCACGTCATCATGTCGAGCAATGCGCAACTGGCCGGTCACGTGTTCGTCGACGATCACGCGATCGTCGGCGGCATGTCGGGCGTGCATCAGTTCGTGCGTATCGGCGCGCATTCCATGCTGGGCGGCGCATCGGCGCTCGTGCAGGACGTGCCGCCGTTCGTGATCGCGGCGGGCAACAAAGCGGAGCCGCACGGCATTAACGTAGAAGGTTTGCGTCGGCGCGGCTTCGGGGCGGAAGCGATCTCGGCGCTGCGTCAGGCGTACCGCATTGTCTACAAGAGCGGCCTGTCGCTGGAAGAAGCGAAGGTTCAGCTTGCCGAACTCGGAGCGGCTGGCGGCGAGGGCGACGCATCCGTGAAGGATTTCCTCGACTTCATCGCGACTTCGCAGCGCGGCATCATCCGCTAAAACGCCGCACGATGACGCAGATCATCCATCCGCCGCGCGTCGCAATGGTCGCCGGCGAGCCTTCTGGCGACCTGCTCGCGGCGTCGCTGCTCGACGGGCTGCATCGCGTGCTGCCTGCGGGTACGCGCTATAGCGGTATCGGCGGTCCGCGCATGAAGGCCGTGGGTTTCGAAGTGCACTGGCCGATGGACAAGCTCATGGTGCGCGGCTACGTCGAAGCGCTGAAGCACATCCCCGAGATTCTCGGCATCTGCAACGAGATCAAGCGGCAATTGCTCGCCGAGCCGCCGTCGTTGTTCGTCGGCGTAGACGCGCCCGATTTTAATTTCGGACTCGAACAGCCGCTGCGCGAGGCGGGCATTCCGACCGTGCATTTCGTGTGTCCGTCGATCTGGGCCTGGCGCGGCGGGCGCATCAAGAGGATCGCGAAAGCGGTCGATCACATGTTGTGCGTGTTTCCGTTCGAAACGGCGATTCTGGATAAGGCGGGCGTAGCGTCGAGCTATGTCGGCCATCCGTTCGCCGATGATATTCCGCTTGAGCCGGACGTCGCGGGCGTGCGGCTCGAACTCGGCATCGCGCAGGGCGGACCGGTGATCGCCGTGTTGCCGGGCAGCCGCCGCTCGGAGATCGAACTGATCGGCCCGACTTTCTTCGACGCGATGGAACTGATGCAGCGTCGCGAACCAAGCGTGCGCTTTCTGATGCCCGCGGCGAATCCTGCGCTGCGCGAGTTGTTGCAACCGCTGGTGGCCGCGCATCCGGATTTGTCACTGACCATCATCGATGGTCACGCGCAACGCGCGATGACTGCCGCCGACGCCATCCTCGTCAAAAGCGGAACAGTGACGCTCGAAGCCGCGCTGCTCAAGAAGCCGATGGTGATTTCCTACAAGGTGCCCTGGCTGACTGGCCAGATCATGCGCCGGCAGGGTTATTTGCCTTACGTGGGGCTGCCGAACATTCTGGCGGGCCGCTTCGTGGTGCCGGAAATTCTCCAGCATTTCGCCACGCCCGAAGCACTTGCGGACGCCACGCTCAAACAGTTGAACGACGACGCCAACCGCCGTACCCTGACGGACATCTTCACCGACATGCATATCGCGCTGCGCCAGAACACGGCGCAGAAGGCGGCGGAAGCCGTGGCGCGGGTGCTGGAAACGAGGAGGCCGGGATAATGACAATGACGCGTGCCGCGAAAGCGAATTCGACGCAAGCCGGACTGGATTTCAGTTCGCCGTTCGACTTGATTTGCGGTGTGGACGAAGCGGGGCGTGGTCCGCTTGCAGGCCCGGTGGTGGCCGCCGCCGTGATCTTCGATCCGGCCAAGCCGCGCATCAACGGGCTCGACGATTCCAAGGCGCTCTCGGCCAAACGGCGCGAAGAGTTGTACGAAAAGATCGTGAATCGCGCGCTCGCGTATTGCATCGCGTCGGCGAGCGTCGAGGAAATCGACACGATCAACATCCTGCACGCCAGCATGCTCGCGATGAAGCGCGCGGTCGAAGGGCTGTCCGTCCTGCCGACGCTCGTCAAAGTCGATGGCAACCGCTGTCCCGCGCTGTCGATCCGCTCGGAGGCAGTCATTGGCGGCGATGCGCTGGTCAAGCAGATTTCGGCGGCGTCGATTCTCGCGAAGGTCACGCGCGACTGCATGCTGGTGGAACTCCACGAAACCTATCCCATGTACAGCTTCAACGTGCATTCGGGCTACGGCACGCCGCAGCATCTCAAGGCGCTGCGCGCGCATGGACCGTGCGTGCATCATCGGCGCTCGTTCGCGCCGGTGCTTGAGGCGCATGACTGTTTGGTTCGGTGCTGCCGGAGATCGCCCCGGAAGTGCTTCAGGTCGCGGCTGGGATCGAAGACAAGTCGGCCTGATAGATAGGCCCCGCACTTTGCTGGTGACTATAATCAATCGGGTTCGATTGTAAATAATAAGTAGGATAACGGAATAAAATAATAAAACTTCGCTGTTGTCATCCTGGTTTGGGCGAACGAACCAAGTAGTGCATTGCGTCGATTTTTTAAATATTTAGGATGACGAATATTAAAATGAGAATTCGTTACTACCACGCGGATCGCAACGGCATGCCGAGCGAAGTTACAGATGTGTCGATGGCAACGTGTAGTGGAGCGCCTTTGCACGACGCCTGGGACAATGCCTGGCCTGGGACAATGCCTGGGTTGGTCGCGGCGCAAGCGCCATACATCAGCCCTTGCGTTTTCAAGGTCAATATTTCGATGCAGAGACCGGACTGCACTACAACCAGCGTCGCTACTACGATCCTGATGTAGGACGGTTCACAACTCAGGATCCGATCGGACTCGCAGGGGGCTTCAACCCGTACCGCTATGTGGCGAATCCTTCTAGGTTGGGCGGATCCGTTGGGTTTGCAGGGGGTCGACTTGAACTACTTGGGACCCGATTCAATGGTGCAATTCGCAGCGAACGTCCCGCAAGAGGCTCACGTATTCAGTGTGCTCGCTTATGGCAATTCCAGGGGATATGCCGTGGGATTTCCCGACGGATATGGCGCGGGGGATGACTCCAAGAGGTATTACCCCCGCTCGCATGGCTCAAGACATCAGAAACTCGCCGAACTATCAAAGAGGGCAAACCGTCATGCTCTACGTTTGCCGCACTGGCCGCCGCACAAGCCTAACCGGGCAGCCCTATGCTCAAAGATTGGCGAACTTCTTCGGAGAAAATGTCTACGCGCCTACAAACATCTTGAATAGAATTCCTAATGGAAACGCGGATGTCATGAATGGAGGGATCTGTCAGGTTTTCCATCTAGATCCGATCACCGAAGTACTGGGCATGCCTATATGAGATGTACCGCACGCACGTGCGGGCAACAGGCCTCGTCGCTCACGGGTGCACGCGCGGCTTCACCCGCGCGCGACTCCCGCTCGCCCC
>LFJI01000109.1 GCA_001235855.1 Candidatus Burkholderia brachyanthoides | reverse complement strand
AATGTGTTACCCCTGTCCTGACACACCTGTTACCCATGTCTCCGGTCTGTACACTTCCCGTTACCGCAGTTACGCGGCACGACGCGACATGCAATCCATGTAACGGAACCCGCCCGGATTCGCGTGCCGCGCGCATCGCCTGCCCGCCACGGTTTCGTCATGTAGAATCGGCCTGATAATAGCGAATAGCGCATTTGAACGCGTTCCCGCATAAACGGAGCGCTTTCCGAACCGATCACGCGCGCGAGCGCATCCGTTGGCATCCTCTTTCGCATGAACACCGACCGCAACGACGCCCCGGCGTCATCCAATTTCATTCGCAACATCATCGAAGACGACAACCGCTCCGGCAAATGGTCGCAGCGGGTCGAGACGCGCTTCCCGCCAGAGCCGAACGGCTATCTGCATATCGGCCACGCGAAGAGCATCTGCGTGAACTTCGGCCTGGCCGGTGACTACGGCGGCGTATGTCACCTGCGTCTGGACGACACGAACCCCGAGAAAGAAAGCGTCGAGTATGTCGATTCCATCGTCGATGCCGTGAAGTGGCTCGGCTTCGATTGGAACAAGGACGGCCGCGAGCACATGTACTACGCGAGCGACTACTACGACAAGCTGTACGAGTTCGCGGAGATGCTCATCAAGCGCGGTCAGGCCTATGTGGATAGCCAGACCGCCGACGAGATTCGCGCCACGCGCGGCTCGGCCACGGAAGCCGGCATCAACTCGCCATACCGCGACCGCACGCCCGAGGACAACCTCGACCTGTTCCGCCGCATGAAGGCCGGCGAGTTCAAGGAAGGCGAGCACGTGCTACGCGCGAAGATCGATATGGGCTCGCCGAACTTCAACATGCGCGACCCGGTCAGCTATCGCATCCGCTTCGCGCATCACTACCGCACCGGCGACAAGTGGTGCATCTATCCGATGTACGACTACGCGCACTGCGTGTCGGACGCGATCGAGAATATCACGCACTCGCTGTGCACGCTGGAATTCGAGGACCATCGCCCGCTGTACGACTGGTTCCTCGCGCGTCTCGCGGACGACGGCATGTTCCAGCGCCCGCTCCCGCAGCAGATCGAATTCTCGCGCCTGAACCTCACCTACACGATCACCAGCAAGCGCAAGCTGCTGCAACTCGTGCAGGAGAAGCACGTCGACGGCTGGGACGACCCGCGCATGCCGACCATCGTCGGCGTGCGCCGTCGCGGCTTCACGCCCGAATCCATCCGTCTGATGGTCGAGCGCGTCGGCATCACCAAGGTCGATTCGTGGATCGACATGAGCGTGCTCGAAGGCGCGCTGCGTGACGATCTCGACGAGAAAGCCCCGCGCGCGATCTGCGTGCTCGACCCGCTCAAGCTCATCATCGACAACTGTCCGGAAGGTCAGAGCGAGGAATGCAGCGCGCCGGTGCATCCGCATCATGCGGATCGCGGCGTGCGCACGTTCCCGTTCTCGCGCGAATTGTGGATCGAGCGCGAAGACTTTCAGGAAGCGCCGCCGAAGGGCTATTTCCGACTCTTCCCCGGCAACAAGGTGCGTCTGAAGTATGGCTTCGTCGTGGAATGTACGGGCGCGGACAAGGACGAGAACGGCAACGTGACCGCCGTGCACTGCAACTACTTCCCGGACAGCAAATCGGGCACCAAAGGCGCGAACAACTACAAGGTCAAGGGCACGATCCACTGGGTCAGCGCCGCGGCCGCGTATGCGACCGAAGTGTGTCTCTACGACCGCCTGCTCAGGGAGCCGCAACCGGGCGCGGGCGGCGCGGAATTCCTCGATGCGCTGAATCCGGATTCGAAGCGCGTCGTGAACGCGTATCTCGAACCGAGCGCGCGCCAGGCCAATGCCGAAGACCGCTTCCAGTTCGAACGGCACGGCTACTTCGTCGCGGATCGCGTGGATTCGCAGCCGGGCAAGCCGGTGTTCAACCGCATCGTCAGTCTGCGCGATAGCTGGGGCAAGCCGGCTTAATGGGGTTATAGACGGACGCCGCCGGGCGCGCGGCGTCCGTGTTCGCAGTCATCGCATCATCGATCACCAGCGGCGGGCAGAAGCAGATCACGCTCGGGCGCCGCTTCGAACGAGGACGATATGAAGCTGCCGCACTCTCCCGCGCCGCGGCGGGTGTCATCCCGACTTCCACGCGCGCTCGCGGCCTGCGCCGTTCTTCTCCCGCTCGGCAGCCTGCCCGCCCACGCGTCCACACCCAAAGATCTCAATTCTGCGCAAGCCGCAGTCGATCAATTGCCGCCATCGGCGACGCTGCGCAAGATCGCCGAGAACGGCGCGATCGTGCTGGGCACGCGCGAGTCGTCGGTACCATTCTCATATCTGAACTGCGACCAAGACCATCGGCTACTCGTATTCCATCGCGCTCAAGGTCGTCGAGGATATCCGGCGACGCCTTAACATGCCCGATCTCGCGGTAAAGAACGTCATGGTGACGTCGTCGAACCGCATCTCGTACGTGGTCAACAATCAGGTGAATCTGGAGTTCGGCTCCACCGCGCATCTGGCGGAGCGCGAGCCGCTCGGTCGCGTTCTCGAACAACTTCTTTCTGTACGGCATTCGCATGGCCGTGAAGAAGAAGTCGAGCATCCACGATTACGGCGATCTGGCAGGCATGTCCGACGAACGCCTGCTGCGGCAGTTGTCGATGCAGAAAAAACTGAATCTGCGCATCATCGCGACGCGCGATTATGCGGAGGCGTTCGCCGCGCTGAAGAGCGATCGCGCGATCGCATTCGTGATGGACGACCCGCTGCTGTACGGCAAGATCGCGCAGGAAGGCGCGGCCAGCAGCGAATATACGGTGACGGGCAGCTCGCTCGCGAACGAAACCTATGCGTGCATGCTGCGCAAGGGCGACCCGGTGTTCAAGCGCATCGTGGACGATGTGATCATCAACATGCAGCGTTCGGGCGAAGCGGCCAAGCTCTACGACACCTGGTTCATGCAGCCCATTCCGCCGAACGGCATCAATCTGCGCTTTCCTCTGTCGCCGGAAATGAAGGAGTTATTCGCGCATCCGAACGACCGCACGGTGGTCGACTGACGCGCGCCGCTCAAAGCGGCTCGTGAAGCTCGGTGAGCGAGAGCGTCGTCTGAAACAGCCGCGACAGGCTGCGGCTCGCGAAGCGGTCCACGTCGAGCGGGCTGACCCATTTGAAATCGTCCATCTCGGAAATCATCGTGCCGTCGCGGTAGCGCGGAAAATACGATTCGCAAATGCAGTTCTCGAGCTTCACTTCGTCGTCGGGCACGCGCACGGCGAACAGGTGCAGGTCCTTGTCGCGCCGGTACACGAAGCGCCCGAGATCCTTCAGAGGTGCGCCATCCAGCACGATGCCCGTCTCCTCGCCGAGTTCGCGCAACGCCGCCTCACGCGGCGATTCGCCAGGATCGGACGCGCCCTTGGGCACACGTCCCAGTGCGTGGTCTCGGTGGCGTGGCAGAGCAGCACGTCGCCACGCGGATTGAACATGACCACGCCGCACGACACGTTGCGCGCACTCATGGCGTGACGACTCCGCTCATTGCTTGAGCAGCTTCCACTTGCCGTCGCTGTGCTTGCAGGCGGACGGCGTCCAGGTTTGCGTGCGTGCGCGACGAGCGTGACCTTGCGGCATTTCATTCCTTGCGCTTCGAAGCTGTCGTGCGGCGTGATTGTGCCGTCGATCGGCATGGTATTGCCCGCGTCCTTGTTGTTCCAGTCCAGCGATTCACCGTCTTTCTTCGTCTCCAGCGCGGTTTGCGCAGCGCACTGTTGAGCGCCTGCAAATCGCGCTGCTTCATGTAGGTGATCGGCGTGTTGTTGAGAAAGCCGAGATTGGCGGCGGATGCGTCCGCACTCACGGCGACGAGCGTGGTGGCGGCCGCGACGCGATAAAGGCCAAGCGCGAGCGCTCGATGTTCGATCGGCATGGTGATGTCCTCGTTGCGAACTACGTTTGAAGGCGGCATTCAAGCGTGGCGCTGGCCCGCACGGACGCGGCACGCCTAAAAGCGGGCCGCAATGAGAATAGCATGATGCGACGCGCCGTTATTTCGACGCGGACTTCATTTCCCACGGAATCTCGTTGACGCCCGTGCCCTTCTGCGCATTCGGGTCTTTAGCGGGATCGTAACCGTCGGTCAGCGTATTCAGGAACGTGACGACGTCCTTGATCTCGGCTTCGTCGAGCGCGGGCTTGTCGCCGCGCTTCCGGTCGAACGGCGGCTTGGTGTTGACGTTGTCCCAGTACTTCTTCGGCAGGTCATCGAACTTCTGCACGACGCCATGCTTCACCGGATAGAACTTCTCCGGGTTGGTGTCGCGGTGTCGCGCATCACGTAAAAGCGCACCACTTCGTCGAGCGATTGATGGATGCCGTTGTGGAAGAAGGTTTTGCGCGTCGCGACATTGCGCAGCGACGGCGTGCGGAGATGCCGCAGAACTCGTCGCGGCCCTTCAGGTCGGTGCGCTCCGGTCCGCATGCGCCAAGGTCTTGGAACTTCGGGTTCTTGTTGATCGGCAGATCGTTGTTGCGCGACACGCCGATGGCGATCAAGCCGAAGTCGCTGAGCTGCGGCGGCGAGCCGTCCTTGGCGTGGAAGCTGATGTGACACGCCGCGCAGTTGCCCTTCTTTTCGTCATTGAAGAGTTGCAGTCCGTGCAGCTCAGCGTCGTTGAGCTTCGCGGCCGTCGAGCTATGCGTCGAGACGGATTCGTCGCCTTCGTCGTCGGAATCGTGGAAGTGCTCGGTGAACTGCGGCACCGATTGCAGATACCTGAGCGAGGGCACCGCGCGAAAGCCCGGCCGATGCATGTCGTTGCCGCCCAGTTGCACGGACAGCCCGTTGGGCGGACCGAACGCGTGCTGCGGGCTATGATACGACACGCACGCAAGCTTGCCCGAGCCCGACAGCGACGGGTCCATGAAGAGCTTTTCGCCGAGCGCATTCATTTGCTTCACGTGTGCGAAGACTTCGGCGCGAGACTGGCCTGCCGGAGCAAGCTGAGGGCGCCGAAACCACCTGAGCCGCCGGCTTCGGCACCGGCGCCTGCGTCGTATCGGCCGCGTGCGAATCGCATCCGCTCAAGACAAGTGATGAAGCGGCGAGCGCGAAAGCGCAAAGAACGGACGGCAGACGCATCGAAGACATGGCGAACAACAGCAAATTGAAAAGATCACCAAGGGTAGGCATAACATATTACTTACATGTTACACACAACATCCCCGTCACATCGAAAGGTTCGGTCTCGAACTTATTTCACCAATATTGCGCAATCGAAAGCGTTAGTACATATTGCCGTAAAAGTTAGCCGCAACAATGCGCATGCCAGCGGGCAAATACTTTCATAAAGCTTTCGTCTTGCGCCGGTTCCCCAACACAGAGACCTCATGAACAAGAAACTCGTTTGCGCGGTGCCGTTGGCGGCGGCAGCGACACGCACGACATCAACGCGGTGCACAAAGTCGTGGTGATCTACGCGGAAAACCGCAGCTTCGACAACCTGTGGCAGCTTCCCGGACGCAAACGGTCTGCAGAACGTGACGGCCGCTTCCGCGCAGCAGATCGACCGCGATGGCACCGTGCTCAAGACGCTGCCGACGATCTGGACGGGTCTGACGGCAACGGGCGTCACGCCGGCCATCAGCGAGGCGATGACGACCAACCTGCCGAACTCGCCCTTCGCGATCGACGACGTGAACGGTTTCAACACACTGCTGTCGGCGACGACACGCGACCTGTATCACCGCTTCTACGAGAACCAGATGCAGATCCACGGCGGCAAGAACGACATGTTCGCCGCATGGGCCGACTCCGACGGTCTCGTGATGGACCACTACAACACGACGCCCGACAAGCTGCCGCTCTACAAAATACAAAATCGCGCAGCAGTACACGCTGGCGGACAACTTCTTCATGGGGCGCATTCGGCGGTTCGTTCCTGAACCACCAATGGCTGATCTGCACGTGTACACCGTTCTACGCGAACGCAAGCACGGCCACGGCCAAGCCGTCGACCTCGGTCGTGAATTCGGACAGCGTGACGCTGACGCCCGCTTCGAACTCGCCGGCGACCGCGCTGACCGGCGTGCCGAAGTTCCAGAATTCGGGCAACCTGACGCCTGACTTCTACGCCGTCAACACGATGCAGTCGCCGTATCAGCCGTCGGGCAACCTGCCCGCCACGGGTGGCGACGCGACGCTCGCCGATCCGAATAACGCGACGACGCTGCCGCCGCAGACCAACAAGCACATCGGCGATCTGACGAATGCGATGGACTTCGGTCAGTAAATGACGGACACGCATCCCGTGTCACGCGGGATGCGCGATGCACGATACGGCGGGCCGCAGTCTTCACGACGCGGCCCGCTTTCATTGGTGCGCAAGGAATGCATTCGTAATGTGAATCGCAGATGGCTTGCAAGTCAAACGATCTGCTTTCACTGTTGCGCACGCGCAACCTTTCGATGCCGCGAACGCTCGAACATTTTCGTCAGCCTTCCAACACACAATTGTATAGCTGTATAGCTCGGTCTTCGCCACGAGACGCGCAAGAAACGCCAGCACTCTGGTGCTTGCGCCACTTCCGCGAGCAGCAGATGGAACCGCCCCGCGAGCCGCACGCACTCCTCCACGCTGCCCGTCTTCAGCGCCCGCTGCTCGCTCTTGATATGCGGCGGGGATATGCGCGCGCAACGCCCGCTTGCCGTGCGCGCTCAGCTTGCCGCACAGCGCGACCACGATGCCCGCTTCCACCACCTGCCGCTCGCGATGCACCGCGCGATGCACCTCGCGGATATCGCCAACAGACGGCGACGGCACGAACGCGCCACGATTCGCCTCCAGCACGAGCTTGCTCTCCGTGCCGAGGCGCGCAAGCACCTTGCGGATGGTGCCGCGCGTGCAATCGAAGATGGCGGCAAGCTCGCGCTCGACCAGTTGCGCGCCCGGCGCAAGCTTGCCACGCAGCAGCGCGGACGCGATGGCGTCATACACGCGCGCTTACGGCGACGTGTCGTTGTTTGCGTTGATCTCTTTCGTCGATGCCATGAATCCCTGCCCCGTGCCTTGAACCGCATTGTAGCGAACGCGCGCGAGAACCGAAATTCGCACTATCTATCAGCGTAAGTATAAGTATTGTTGACCAAAATTGTTTCAAATAGTCAACCATCATGTCAGCAATCGTTCACTGAAAAGCCTACAAACAGGAGGTTTCGGCGTATGAATTCCCTGCTCTGGATCGTCGATGCGAGGCCGTTCGGCGACGCGCCGATGGACGTGCGCGTCGTCGGCGCGGACATCGACGCCATCGTGCTGCACGGCGCACACGACCTAGATCGCGACGCCACCGTCATCGATGTAGGCGGCGCGCTGCTGCCCGGTTTCGTCGAAGGTCACACGCATCTCGACAAGAGCAGGTGGGGCATGCCGGTGGTATCGCAACGCGGTGGGACCGTGCCTCGTCGACCGCATCGAGAACGAGCGGAACTGGCGCGATGCGGCGGGCACGACGCGTATCCGCACCCACGTCGATGCCGATACCGACGCGGGCCTGCACCATCTCGAAGGCGTCGCGGCGACCCGCGCCGCGCTCGCCGATGTGCTCGACATGCAGATCGTCGCGTTTCCGCAATCCGGCGTCATGAAACGCCCCGGCACGCGCGAGTTGCTCGACCTCGCGCTCGCGGGCGATGCCGACGTGCTCGATCCCGCGTCCATCGGCGGCGATCCGGCCGCCTCGCTCGATCTCACCTTTGCGCTTACGACGAAACACGCCAAACCGATCGATCTGTATCTGCACGAACCGGGCGAACTTAGCGCGTTCAGCTTCGATCTGCTGCTGGGACCGCGTGGAGGCGCACGACTATCAGGGGCGCGTCGTCGTGAGCCACGCGTTCTGTCTGGGCGTGGCGCTGCTGACGACCGCGCCCGCGTCGGTGAGCGTGCCGTCGCGGCTCGATTCTCGTGGCAGGCTAGGCTCGCGGTGTGGGCGTTGCCCGCGCTGATCGCGCTCGTCGTATGGATGCTGCTGATGCGCGCCGCCGCGGGGCCGCCGCTCGTCGCGAACCGGCGCGCGTTACTGCTCGGCATCTTCTTCGGACTGGTGAACGGCGGCTATACGAGCCTCGTCGCGTGGATGCCCGCGTATTACCAGCAACTCGGCCAGGACGTGAAAGCGAGCGGCGGCTTCACGATGTCGTGGATTATGCTCGCCGCGAGCCTCGTCGCGATGATCGTGCTGAACACGGTGTTCGGACCGTCGAGCTACGCGCGTTCGATGCATTAGCGCGATGCAGGCCGCGAACCCCGCGACGCGCCGGCCATCACGCGATGATCCGGCGGTGATCCGCGGTCTTCAGCGCACGGCCTGAGCCGCAAAATATCCTTCGAGCAGATCGGTCATCTGCCACACGGGGCACAGACGGCGGCAATGGTCGTCGTAAGCAGCGCGATGGGCTCCTCCGGCAGAAAGTCACTCATCGCGATGATGAGCCGGCTGGCGTCGTCGGCTGCGCGCAGTTCGCGCACCAACGCGTAATTGCCCGCGCCGCCGACGCGCGTGTCGACAAACAGCACATGCGGCCGCCATTCGTCGACGATCTGCCGCGCGGACGCACCATCGACCGCCAGTTGCACCGGACTGGTTTCGTATGCCCGATTGTTCAAATCATCCGTCTTTCGGCAACTCAGCCCATAACGGGGCGGACGCGCTTCCCCTGAAAGCACGCGTGCATGCGCCACGATGGCGCATGCACGCACCGCGAACGGGCAGCGCGGAGGTTATACGAGATGGTTAATTTTTCCGATGTCTTGATGCACGGGCGTGTGCGGCCGGGCATCGGATATTCCGGGGGAGTGAGAGGCAGGAAGCGGGCCAGATCTTGATCGCAAGGCGCGATCTCAGGCGATTTTCGGGCGAATATGCAATTCTAGTAGATTGCGTCATTGAATTAGCACTCCATCTGTGTTCAGATGCAGGTCATGGGAAAA